>CAZKOQ010000004.1:0-34784 GCA_964554425.1 uncultured Pirellulales bacterium
AGGTCCTTCAAATGACCATACCAGGCGTAAGTCATAAACATATTCGAACCAATCAAAAGCAATATCGGCACAATTCTATTCATATCCAATCTTACTCCGAATCAACGAACTATTCTCTCTTTGTCACCCATATAAGGCCGAAGGACTTTTGGAAGTGTTACAGAGCCGTCGGGATTCTGATAAAGCTCCAGAAGGGGTATAAGTATTCTCGGCGAGGCGATTACAGTATTATTTAGCGTATGGCAAAATAGATTCTTTTTAGTCGCAGTGTCTTTATAGCGAAGGTTCATCCGCCTTGCCTGAAACTCGTAGAATTTACTTGCGCTGTGGGTCTCGCAGTAATTGCCGCGCGATGGCATCCACGCTTCAATGTCGTATTTCTTCGCTTGGCCTCGGCCTAAGTCGCCGGTGCAGACAACGACGACACGGTATGGCAATTCCAGCGCCTGCATTACCGCCTCGGCGTTTGCTAAAATCTCCTCGTGAAAGTTATTGCTCTCCTCGACGTTATTTTTGCAGATAACCACCTGCTCAACCTTATCGAACTGATGGATTCTGTATAGCCCGTAAGTATCTTTTCCTGCCGCACCCGCCTCTCGCCGAAAGCAGCTCGATAAGGCCACATATTTTAACGGCAGCTCCTCTTCATCCACTATCTCTCCCATTCGATAGGCCGTAAGCGGCACCTCCGCAGTCCCCACTAAACTAAGCTCATCCTTCTCCATCCGATATGTTTGCTCTTCAGAGCCGGGATAATAGCCGGTCCCTCGCATCGCTTCATTCTTCATAAGAAGTGGCACCGCAAGCGGAACGTATCCTCTGTTGACCATAAAATCCATCGCAAACCGCAGCGCCGCCCAGTGCAACAGTGTGCCATCGCCTTTCAGGAAATAATTTCTCGTTCCTGATAACTTTACGCCCCGCTCGATATCAATAATGCCCAGTGCTGTTCCTAACTGCACGTGGTCTTTGGGCTCAAAATCGAATTGCCGGACCTGGCCTACTCTTTTTATTTCAACATTTTCTGTATCGTCCTTGCCTACGGGCACATCATCATCAGCCGGCTGAGGCACAAGCAGCATCAGCTCATCAATCTTCGGCTGAAGCTGGTCAACCTTATTTTCGTGAGCCGATTCATCTTGTTTTAATTTCGCCAATTTTTCCAATGCTGCTTGTTTCTCAGCTCCGGACAATTTTGGGATAGATTTTCCGATTCTATTTTTTTCAGTGAGAATCTCCTGCAATGTCTTCTTTGCATCCAATAGTGCACGGTCCAGTCGCCACAATTCTTTGATGTCAACATCGAAGCCCTTATCCCTCGCAGCTTTCTCAAATCTTTCAGGATTTTCTCGTATCTGCTTTATATCAATCATCGTCTTCTGCCCTCTGTCTTCCGTCTTCAGTCCTCATACCTCTTCACAATCACCACATTATTCTGCCCGCCGAAACCGAATGACTCGTTCATTGCGACATTGACCGGCATCTTTCTGGGCTTATTCGGCACATAATCCAAATCCAATTGCGGGTCGGGGTCGTTGAGGTTCATTGTCGGCGGAACGATATTATCCCGTATCGCCAGGACGCACGTAATCAATTCCGCTGCGCCGGCTGCGCCAATTAAATGCCCGAGCATACTCTTGACGCTGCTGGCAGGGACATCTTTTGCCCTTTCCTTAAAGACCGCTTTAATGGCTTTTGTTTCTATAAAGTCGTTTTCCATTGTGCTCGTGCCGTGTGTGTTTATGTAGTCCACGTCTTTATAGCTTATACCGGCGTCGGCAATTGCCGCATTCATTGCCTGAATCGGTCCTCTGCCTTCCTCGTGCATATCGGTAATCCTGAATGCATCGGAGCTGCTGCCGTAGCCAATAACTTCAGCCAGGATTTCCATGCCTCTTTTTTTCGCCGATTTTACACTCTCAAGAATCAAAATTGCTGCCCCTTCACCGAGCACAAAGCCGTCCCTGCTGGCCGAGAACGGCCTTGATGCCGTCTGCGGGCTGTCGTTCCTTGTCGATAGGGCGGTGAGGCGATTAAAACCCATAACTCCCAGCGGGTGTATCATTGAATGTGTCCCACCTGCAATTACCACATCCGCATCTCCTTTGCGGATTAGCATCATTGCTTCGCCTACCGCCTGCGTGCTCGCTGCACAGGCGGTAAGGCAGCTCCTTACCGGCCCCCGAGCGCCGGTGAGCATTGCAATATGCGCAGCCGGCATAAGCGGCTCCTGCTCAAGCTCCCGAACCGGACTCATTCTGCCGAAAGCTACGCTCGCCCAGCGATTCCAGTCCATCTGGTTTTTCTGTGCATCCCATCCTTCAACTATCGCCGCAAAAAAGGCATCATTGTCGATGGAACCTTCGCCGGCGCCGAGATAAATCCCTAACCTATTGCGGTCTATTCCATCAGTCGGCTGGGAAGCTTCTATGTCTATCCTCGCCTGCTTACAGGCCTCTGCTGTTGCACCAATGGCAAATGCTGAGCCCCGTCCGCTGTATTTATGCAGGTTCAGATGCTTCGTATATTTCGTGAAGTCGTAGCCCTTCACTTCGGCGTCAAATTTTGAAGGAAATGTTGAGGCGTCAAAAATAGTGGTCTTCGCCATTCCGCTTTTGCCCGCCAATATCGCTTCCCAAAGCGTCTTTACATCGTTGCCCAGCGGACAAACGATGCCCATACCCGTTATTACAACTCGCTCAGTCACTTAGTCACCACTGAAATATTTTCGTGTCAGAAATATTTGAATTATGAATATCCAATAATGAATATCGAATGTCGAAGTTAAACCCGCGAGCTACCGCGTCTTCCTTTTACCTTTACCGTTCGTTATTCATAATTCGTCATTCGACATTCTAAATTCAGTCGGGTTGTTTTAACACGACTGCCGCCGTCTGCCCACCGAATGTATAACTGCAGCACAGTGCATATCGAATTGTTTTTTGCTGCTGCTTTGTTACAATATTTAACTTGCAGCCATCGGCTTTTCTGTCACAGTTTTTTGCAGCAGGTATTTTACCGTCAATCATTGCATAAACCGCAGCAATAACATCCAGCGCTCCGCCTGCGGCGCCGGTATTACTTAACATACTTTTCGTCGGCCAGACTGCCGTTTTTGTTACTACTTCGCCCAAGGCCGCATATAGCGCCTTTGCCTCTGCCGCATCGTCTGCAGGTATTCCTGTGCCGTGCGGGATAATCAAATCGAGCTCCTCAGGGCTTATCTTCGCATCCGCAATTGCCTTCTCAATTGCCATCTGCAGGCCCTTGCCGTCGGGCTCAAGATGTTCGTATGCAGAATTTATACTGGTGCTTTGCCCGACGCCGATTACCTCTGCATAAATATTGACCCCTCGTTTCTTTGCACTCTCGAAATTCTCAAGGATTAAAACGCCGGCGCCTTCGCCGAAAATCGAACCTCCGGCATCGGCATCAAAAGGCCTGCAGGCAGAATCGGGCTGGTCATTATTTTCGGTGTTGGCCCTTTTGAGCAGGCACTGGCGGGTCACACACATTGGATTGACCTTTGCCTCGGCTCCGCCGGCCAGAGCGAAATCACTATCTCCACGGGCGATAATCTGCACCGCCTCGCCTATTGACAGGTGGGCCGAGGCCTCGCCGCAGGTAATTGTATTGCTGGGGCCTTGAATATCGTGAATAATCCCTATGTGACAGGCGAGCATATTTGGCAGATATTTCAGTAGCCATAATGGCGGCACTAACCCCAAGCCATCTTTACCCCATTTTTGAATGTCAAACTTACCATCGGTAACACTCGCTGCCACCGCCGGCGCCAGCTCAACTAAATCACAGCTTATAATCCCTGCACCAAGATTGATTCCGATGCGTTGCGAATTTATGTTGACCTTTTCCGGGTCGATACCTTTTGTGATAAGACCGCCGTTAGTCAACGCCTCGTATGCAGCTACGACTGCTAACTCAATGTCACGGGACATAAGCTTGATGGCCTTGCGATAGGTCTTTGGCACATATTGTGCCATATTGTAAGGCGGCGCCTGGCCGGCTATCTTACAGGGAAATCCCGCAGGGTCAAACGCCGTGATTTTGCTTATTCCCGACCTGCCGGCACACAAACCAGCCCACATATCCTTGGCGGTTAGTCCCAGCGGCGTTACTGCACCCAGGCCGGTTATCACTACACGAGCCGATTTCATTGGTTTTGCTCCATCTCTTTTTTCCCGCCGGCCATAAGCATATCCCGCAGAATCGACTCAAACATACCGGTGAAAACAAAGTTTTCCTTGGGGAACTCTTTGCCCGCAAGGTTCTGGTCTATATGGCTGAACATCAAATCTATCTCAGCAACCAGTTTGTCGCCGCAGGTAATCTTACCTGCCGTGCTCGCTGCCTCCAGGGAGATGTATTCAATCTTTGCATCTATCTTGAGCGTATCGCCCGGCCGCACATAATCGAAAAACACCGCCTTTTTAATTTTTGCCAAGATTACCTTCTCTTTGAAGTTTTTTGCCTCGCCGACAAGGATTCCGGAAGTCTGCGCCATCGACTCAATCATCAAGCTCTCCGGCATCACCGGAAAACCTGGAAAGTGGTCGTGTAAATGCTCCTCAGCGAGCGTTACGTTCTTGACCGCGACTGCACGCTTGCCGCTGTCGAACTCAATAAACTTGTCTATCCAAATCCAGCGCATCTTCAGTATATACTAAAACAAACGGCAGGCCCACCTCTGTGCAATCCTGCCGCTTAAATTCAAAAAGTCTGCAGCTTTATGCAGCATTTAACTTATTCTCGATGTAATTTACAATGGCGTTGACGGTAAATAAATCCCCGAGCTTATTGATATTTGGGTCCTTCTCGAAATTAGTCAAATCGGTGTGCGGCAATTTTTTGTGCAGTTCTTCCAGCCCTGCCGCGGTCATCTTACCGTTGTTTATGTATTGAGGATTGTTCATCAAGCTTTCGGCAGGAAATAGCTCCTCTCTTGCTATTTTTATCCCGAAGGCCTTTTCCAGCCGAAACACAATATCCAAAAAATCGATGCTCTCAGCCCCTAAATCTCCCATCAAAGTTGCCTGCGGCGTAACCTCATTGTCATCGACTCCAAGCGCATCGACTAAAACTCCTTGAACCTGCTGGAAAATCCCATCACGACTCATTGCCATACTCTTTTTTACCTCCGGTAAAATCGGTTTCTTAAAAATCCATTCCCGAAATCAGGAAAAGTCATGCCGAGCCACAGGCGAAGCATCTGGCCTGCGAAAACCAGATTCTTCGTCCCGATTTATCGGGACTCAGAATGACAACTATCATTCGACCTGTCACGGACCACTACCAATTTAGCGCCACAATAGTTTCCAACGCTGCTTCATACTCTCTGTGATTCTGGCATCCACCGCAGCGAACGCCGGATTCTGTGAGGCAAGGTTAAAATGCCGCAGTCCAAATCGTGCCTCAACAATCTGCTCGCCGGCCGATATTCCAACGCCGGTGAAGCTGCTGACGTTTTCTTCAATGTCGCTTGCCTCAACGTTGTATTCAATCTGACTGCCCGGCGCCAGAAAGCTCTTATATTTTACATTCCGCGCCTGCTCAAGCAATATCATACTGTGTGCAAAATTCTCTGCCTCCCGCACTAACCACGATGCCGACTCAATCAGCCCTTCCAGTAGCAATACGCCCGGCAGCACAGGAAAAGTGGGAAAATGGTCAGCCAGGTATTCTTCAGCCAGCGAAACACTCTTGACCGCCTTTATCCTTTTGCCGCTTTCTAACGAAACTACTTTGTCGATAAGTATAAATCGCATACTTTGGTATTTAGTCAATAGTCGTCGGTATTTAGCCGGTGGTTTTACCACCGGTCATCGCAAAACGCGGAACGCAACACGAACGACGCAATATAATATACGAGTTCCAATCGTTTTTCCAGCATTTTTTGTTCTTATTTTCCTTGCCACTCGCCCCGTTAGAAAAGAAAGTCGTAGCCCGTTAGAAATTAGCCCATTAGACATGCAATTTCTATCGCGGTTAGTGAATACTCTAACGGGACTCGTTTTTCTAACGGGGCAAGGCACTAAGACACTAAGGTTTGATTACATTTACTCCTTTGTGCCTTTGGGTCGTTGTGTCTAAATCTTAACATTTCTACGCTTTTTTGTGGTTATTTTTTTCTTTGTGTCTTTGTGCCTTAGTGGCTATACTTTTGGCTATGAACATACGCCCTGCAAAAATCTCAGATGCCAAGGCCATTTATGGGCTAATCAATTATTACGCCGAACGAGATATGATGCTGTTTCGCTCACTGGCGGACATCTACGAAAACCTCCAGGCGTTCACTGTTGCTGAGGTTGGCGGCAAGGTAGTCGGCTGCTGTGCGTTAGAGATTATCTGGTCGGACCTGGCTGAAATAAAATCAATGGCAGTTGATAAGGACCATACGGGTCGCGGCATCGGCGGAAAGCTCGTTTCCGCCGCCCTTAAAAAAGCCCGTCAGCTTGGCCTCCCGAAGGTCTTTGCGCTGACGTTAAAGCCCGGCTTTCTTAAAAAATTCAGCTTCAAAACAGTCAAGATGGATTTGCTGCCGATGAAGGTCTGGAAAGATTGTGCCCGCTGCCCCAAGCAGCAAAACTGCGACGAAATCGCACTCATAAAAGAAATACGAAATACGAAACAATATCAAAATTAAAATGTCCTAATGCTCAAAACGTTTTGGATTTTGAATTTTTGTAATTCGGATTTGCTTCGTGTTTCGAAATTCGATATTCGAATTTATGTGGGATACATACGTTATCCCACTTGTCTTCTCTGGAATATCGCCACCGCAATCGAAAGTATCCCCGCCGCATAGCATAAAGCATAAGCTCCGATTATCAGAATGTATTTTAGCGGCACTGTGCTTCCTTCGTAAATGGCATCGCTAATCCAGAATACCTGCAGGTTAGGGACAACGTATCTACCAATTTTTGCCCATAGGTGCGTCTCCGCGAACCTGCCAAATGTCCAATCGCTTATAAGCCCGAGTAAAAATATCCCTATGCAGGCCGACAGCGTTACCACTATGTTGAACCTTGTCGAGAATGCTATCGCCAGGGCCACGATTATAATTGCTGCCAGAAGCAATAGCACCGAGCCATAAATATCCACCATATTGATGCCGTTCTTAGCGGGGTTGAACTTCCAATCCCGGTCGATAAAAGCCAGGAATATTATGCCGAACGTAGCGAATATCGCCGTCAGCACTATCGCTGTCGAGGAGAATTTCCAGTCATAAACATAGTTAAAAAAAGCACTTAGCAAAAATGCCGCCACCGCGGCTACCGCCGCTGCGCTTATGACTGTCCAGTCGTGGGTGGCTGAAGCCGATTCGAGCACGCCGTGCCTGATTGCCATAAGTAATGCTATCGTGCAGATATAGTGAGCCAGGGCTACCGCTGCCGTGACACCCAGAAATTTTGCTATGATAAATATAGGACGTTGGACGGGCTTGCTCAGAACCGTAGTTATGGTTTTACTCTCCAGCTCCTCCGCCACCGCCCCGGCCGCTGAAAATACCGCTATGAACAAGCTGCTTAAACACAGCGTAGATAGTCCTATCTCGCGTAAGAGTTTGTTATCGTCGCTCATTGTGTACATCGTTACGGACGGACTCATAAAGAATAAAAACAATGCAGCGACAATAATTATGGCGTAAATGGGCTGCCTGAGTGTCTCTGTAAAGGTATTTTTTGCTATCGTTAATAATTTATGCATAGCTCATTACCCTGTTCTTATCTGTCACGCACCTGTTCGAGCTATTATGTTTCCCGCCCGATTTCGGGACTTAATTTTTTCTCGGTTGTCTCTATACTAAAACCGGTTTTGTTGTTATATTACACAACCTCTAATTTGTAAAGAGGTTATAACTATATATAATAGATACCGTTTCGTAGCTCTTTTGTTCTAAATGAGAACGTAAGACAAATGATGACAACCTCGTCCAAACGCCCTGAACATGCAGCGATGGTCTCTCTGGTTTTGAGCGTCCTGTTTTTTGGTATCATCTTTTTATTAGGCCGCTGGAGCAATTGCTTTGCGGTTTCCACAATTAGCTGGCTTTTGTTATCGGCGGCATTGATTTGGCTTGTTCTTGTCATCCAGTTTCACCAGCGAGCACTCGCTGAGCAGGAAAAGCTGGATATGAGCCAGTTATCCGGCGACGAAAAGGCCGCCACCATTTTCCGGGCCGAAGGCGAGCGTGCGGCGTTATTTGCCGTCGCTCAGCGGCGCCTCCAGATACTTGAGAAGTGGTTTGTGCCTATATTCTCCACAGCAATCACCGCCTACCAGATAGCTATTGGATTGTATCTGTTCAAAGCCATCCCTGAGGGAACGGAGCTCCAGATAAAACAGCCGCTGCTTTGTGCAATCTTCCTGACAGCCATTGCCTTTGTGAGCTTCTTAGTTTCGCGTTATGCTACCGGATTATCAGCCCAGCCGCAGTGGAGACCGCTTCGAGCAGGCGGCAGCTCACTTCTGGCCATAGCTATCCTTTGCTTTACACTGGCAATAGGTCTGGCTTTGACCGACTTTCAGATTTTCGTTGTGGTAAGGGTAATTACGTTTGTCGTCCCAGGGCTGCTTGTCCTTCTTGGCGTAGAAACCTCGCTCAATGTTGTGCTCGATGTTTACCGGCCGAGATTGAAAGACCAATACAGCCGAAGCGCCTTCGACAGCAGACTGCTGGGGCTTATAAATGAGCCAGGCGGCATTTTCCGCAGCGTCGCAAGCACTATCGATTATCAGTTCGGCTTCAAAGTCTCACAGACCTGGTTCTACAAACTGCTCGAAAGAGCAATTGTCCCTTTGGTCTTATTTGCTGCCGTTACGCTGTATCTATTAAGCTGCATCGTAGTGGTAAGTCCTGATGAAGAGGTGATAATAGAGCACTTCGGCAATCCCACAAGCGATGCAAACGGTATTCGCCACATCGGCCCTGGCTTGACTTTCAAATGGCCCTGGCCGATTGACATCGCCTACAAATATCCTACGAAAAAAATTATGGAGCTTAATATCGGCTTTGTCCCCAAGGTTGACCCCAAAACTAATGAGGTTACCCGTGAGCCGCTTCTTTGGGGCCAAAGTCATTTCAAAGAGGAATATAGCGTAATTGTTGCCAGCCGGTATTCGGGTGTGAACCTGACGGAAGGCGCAGCGCCGATCAGTCTCGTCAAGACGAACATCCCCGTCCAATACAGAATAAAAGATTTGTACTCTTATCTATACAAAAATAGCGACCAACAAAAATTGCTGGAGGCAATATGTTATCATGAGCTTGCCAAATTCGCAGCAGGCGCCAAGGTCGAAGTTGACGATGAAGGGCAAGGAAGTGCCCTACAGGAAAGCTTGCTGGGGGCCGGCAGAGCAAAAGCAAAACAGGTTCTGACTGCTAATATCCAGAGAGCCGCGGACAAGGCGAATCTTGGCATCGAAATCGTGTTTCTGGGTATGCAGGGAATTCATCCGCCACCCGAAGTGGCGGCGGATTACCAGAAGGTCATCGGTGCGATTCAAAAAAAGCAGGCGCTCATCCTGCAGTCCCAGGCAGAGCGAAATAGAAACTTAAGCACATTTGTCGGCTCAGTAGAGGATGCCGACCGGCTCTACGACCTGGCTGCCAAATACCAGCAGGCAACAGGACAAAACAATCCTGCTGAAGCGGGAAAAATTGGCGCCGAATTGGATATGGCTTTTGCCAGAGCCAGAGGCGACATCTTCAAAATCCTTCGTCAGTCCCAAAGCTATGCCTTTGAGAAGGCCACGATTGCCGAGGCGACAGGTCTGCGATTCGCCGACCAGCTCAAAGCATATAGGGCAGCAGAGCAAATCTGGAAGCAAGAGCAGCGGCTGACGGCCATTGAGGATGCCCTCAAAGATGTTCGAAAATATATTGTGGCCGTTGATAGCAATGATACCCAGGTCTTTATGGTAGATGTGAAAGAAAAGCTTGTGCCAGGTCTGTATGACATAACCGGCTTAGAGGGGAGCAGCGAAAAATGAAAAACTTAGCAATTGTAATCCTCGTTGCACTGTTAGTGGTGGTTATGGCTATATATGCCGTAACATTCCAGGTAAGGGAGACAGAGACTGCTTTGGTGACAACCTTTGAAAAGCCCTCCCGCCCAATTCCAAGGCCCGGCCTGTATTTCAAATGGCCCCGACCAATCCAGCGGGTGCATAAATTTGACTCGCGTGCCAGAGTTCTCGAAGGCGATGCCACCGAGACAACAACAAAAGAGGCAACCCCAATTATCGTGAACACATATATTGTCTGGCGGATTACCGAACCGTTGCAGTTCTTTAATGCCGTGGGGACCGTCAAAAAGGCCGAAAGTATGCTGCTGAAACAGATTAGCGACACCCAGAATAGAATAATCGGCCAACATTCTTTCGGTGAGTTCGTCAATAGCGACCCCAACAAAATAAGATTTGAAGACATACAGGAGGAGATGCTTACGGACCTCAAACCTGCTGTCAGGCAAAATTACGGCATAGATGTCAGCACAGTTGGCATAAAGCGGCTCCAGATAAGTGCGGATGTCAGTAAAGACGTTTTCGCTCGGATGCAAGCTGAACGGAACCGAAGAACTGAAGCGACTATTGCCCAGGGAAATGCCGAAGCGACAAGAATTAGAACCGATGCCGACTCGAAGAAGACAGAGCTCCTTGCTACAGCCGAGGCAAGGGCAAAAGCGATACAGGGACAGGGTGATGCCGAGGCGGCAAAATACTACAAGATGCTTGATGAAGACCCTGCGCTTGCAATGTTCCTAAGAGACATTGATACGCTAAAGAAGGTATTGCAGGAAAGGGCAACTATCGTCCTGAGCACGGACTCAGAGCCCTTCAAGCTTTTGAGAGAGAAACCCTCTATAGAGCCGAATAAACCGAAAAAGCAGTAACTTTAGAATAATCCGTCAAGAAACGTTATGACAAAACAAGAAAAGGAAAACGATAAAGATTTACGCACCGGGTTGCCGGAAGACAAAAGCGGCCGGGAGCTTGACGCCAGCGGCAAGTCCCTCTCTGAAGCGCTCCGCTTCAGCTTTATTATCCTCAAAATTATAATGGCTGTGCTGATAGCGGCCTTCCTGGCGTCGGGCTTCAAAACTGTTGGTCCTGATGAGAGGGCACTTGTCCTGTATTTCGGAGAGATTCGCGGTGTCGGCGAGGAAAGAATACTTGGTCCGGGCCTGCATTGGGTATTTCCATATCCGGTAGGTGAGATTGTGAGGATTCCCGTAGAGAGAAAAGTTGACCTGCCGATTAACTCATTCTGGTATTTCCAGACAAAAGAAGAGCTGCTTGGAGAAAGCGCTGCACAAAAGAAACGCCCGCCTGCTGAAAAACTCGACCCCGTCAAGGATGGCTATTGTCTTACCCGAAGCGAAAAGGGCACCGATGCCGCCATCGGCTCCGACGGCAGCGACTACAACATCATCCACTGCAAATGGCAAATAACTTATCAGATTGACGACATGGAACGATTCTTCAGAAATATCTATGTCGAAAATCAAAAGCCCGGTGAGCTTTATTTCGACGTAATGACTAAAAGCATTACACCGCTGCTTGAAAACCTTGTTGAGGAATCGGTTGTAACCGCAATGGTCAATTACACTATTGACGAAGCAATTAAGAGCCAGGACAGAATCCCCAAGCACGTTTTGGCTGTGCTACAGGAGAAACTCAACAAAATTGAAAGCGGCATAAAAATCGTCTCCGTGTATCTGACCGATATAACCTGGCCGAGACAGGTCGATGAGGCGTTCCTTGCCTCGATAAGGGCAAGTCAGACAAGTCAAAAAGCCATCAGCGTAGCTAAGACCTACGCCGAAAACACCCTTAATGAAGCCGCCGGGTCTTTTGCTGAGCAACTATTTGTGACTTTATATGATAAAAACGTAACGGAAGAGCAAAAGGAGCTGCTGTGGTCCCAGGTGGCGGGCAAGGCCGGAGAGAAGCTCGCTGGGGCGCGTGCCTACCGCACAAAGGTTGTGGAGACCGCCAAGGCCAACGCCGATTATCTGCAGCGGCTGCTTCCCGAATACCGAAAACGTCCGGAGCTTGTCATTCAAAAAATATATCAAGACGCGATAGAATACGTTCTCGACAATGCTGATGAGAAATTCATTATACAGCCGACCGAAGGCCCAGGCGGCAAGGAGATAAGAATAATTTTGAGCAGGGATGCGACATTGAAACCAAAATCTCAAAAGGAAAAAGCTGCTAAGAAAGATTAAAGTTCGTGATAAACTCGCCGCTGCATTTTATGCGAGCCACGATACAACAGATACGTGATTATGGCGCATGAACATCTACATTTTAAGGACGACATTGCTGCCGAGCATACCTACGGCAAACAGGTTCGCGTAGGTATGGCCCTTTTGGGAACATTGGCAGGAGGGATGCTCTTAATAAACAGCGGCATCGCCAAGTTCCTCTACGGCAAAGGCAGCTTCAATACCGAATTTCTGGCAATGACTGCTGCAATTCTGCTCGGCGCCCCAATTGTCCTGCACGCTATAAAAAGTCTTATTAAAAAGCAGATGCACATGGATGAGCTGGTGGCTCTGGCGATACTTGCCGCCTTTGCCACGGGGCAATACGCCACCGCAGGTGTCGTTGCGTTCTTTATGCTCTTAAGTGAGCTTATCGAAACCCGCACGGCCCTGGGCGCCCGTGCTTCTATTGAGTCGTTGATTCGCCTGACACCAACGAAGGCAAATCTTCTCAACGAAGATGGCAGCGAAAAAGAAGTGAGAGTTGCCGGTTTACGGCCCGGCGACCGCATCCGCGCCAGGCCCGGTGATAATATCCCGGCAGACGGCGAAGTCGTTAAAGGTCTTAGCTCTGTCAATGAGGCAACGATTACGGGTGAGTCATTGCCCGTTGACAAAGTGCCCGGAATGCAGGTCTTCGCCGGCACCAACAATCTTACCGGTGTGCTCGACATAACAGTTACCAAAGCCGGTAAAGACACGACCCTCGGTAAAGTCCAGACGCTCATTATACAGGCCGAGCAGACAAAAATTCCCATTATGCGGATAATCGACCGCTACGTTAAATGGTACACTCCGACCATCTTAATGATTGCCGGTATAGTTCTTTTTTTCACCCGCGACATCGACAGGGCAATCACAATACTTGTTGTTTCCTGCCCCTGCGCACTGATTCTGGCCACGCCAACCGCAATGGTCGCCGCAATTTCCGCATCTGCTCGTCTTGGCATCCTGATAAAAAATGTCGCCGACCTGGAAATTGCCGGCAAAATCACCGCAATAGTATTCGATAAGACAGGAACATTAACAACCGGCCGCTTATATGTAACAAAATTGACACCCGCCGAAGGTATATCACCCGCTGAGCTATTGACCTCTGCTGCCTCCGCTGAACAAATGAGCAGGCACCCCGCCGCGAGGGCGCTGCAGGAAATTGCCAGAGAGGCAAACTTGTCTTTACCCGGAACAGACAGTTTTCAGGAGACGCCGGGTAAAGGCGTAACCGCGGTCATTGCCTCGGTGACAATCATAGTCGGAAGGGACACCTTCCTTAAAGAAAACCGGGTCATTATAGCCGGCATTCCTGACCCGAGCTTGCACGAAGAACAAGGTTTTAGCACCCTTTATGTGGCAAAAGATTCAAAGTGTCTCGGCTGGATTGGCCTGCAGGATAAAACCAGACCCGAAGCTCAGCAGGCCGTCAAAGATCTGCTCGGCATCGGCGTAAAACGAATTACTATGCTCACAGGCGACCGCAGCGAGGTCGCCAACCGTGTCGCCACAGAATTGGGCTGCACCGACTTCAAGGCGCAGTGTTTGCCTCAGGATAAGCTGGCCATTGTCAATCAAATAAGAAAAGATGGCCACACAGTCGTAGTTGTCGGTGACGGCATAAATGATGCGCCTGCCCTGGCGGCAGGGGACCTGGGTATTGCTATGGGTGCAGCCGGCAGTGATGTGGCTATAAACTCCGCATCCATTGCCCTTATGAGTGATGATTTGAAGCGCCTGCCTTTCCTTGTTCGGCTTTCTCGTAAAACCAGAATGGTCATCAATCAAAATCTTGGCTTTGGAATAGCGTTTATCATTTTGGGCGATACCGCTGCGGCAGCGGCATGGCTGCCGGCAATTTATGCGGCGGTCTTGCACTTTGTGGGCTCGCTGATTGTCGTTTTCAACAGTGCACGACTCGTCCGCTATGGTGAGGAGCTCGGTCACGAACCGCTGAAAATGTAACTTTCAAAGTACAAAATTCAAAATTACTGCTCCTAAAACATAAGCGGCAATTTTGATTTTTATCTGCCAGACGTGTGGCGGATTAAATTTGTTATTTTTGATTTGCCTATGAATTACGCGGTTGAAACTTTTCACCTGACCAAGATTTTTTCCGACTGGTGGGGCAGGGCCAAGGTCTATGCAGTTGACGACCTGAATCTGCAAATCAGATACAATGAAGTGTTTGGTCTTCTGGGCCCAAATGGCTCAGGCAAAACAACGACACTAAAACTGCTGCTTGGCTTACTGCATCCGACCAAGGGCCGGTCGATTGTTCTGGGTGGTGACGGCGCCGACCCAAAAATCAATGCCCGAATTGGTTTTCTGCCTGAAGAATCCTACCTTTATAGATACCTCAACGCCCGTGAAACAATGGACTTCTATGGCAGATTGTTCGGCCTGCCCGCCAGGGTCCGCAGGATGCGAATCGAAGCCCTGCTCGATATGGTCGGGCTTACAGCCGTCGCAAATAGGCCGGTCGGCACATATTCGAAAGGTATGGCACGCAGAATCGGCCTGGCTCAGGCGCTTATAAACGACCCCGACCTGTTAATACTCGATGAGCCGACCACAGGGCTTGACCCCATTGGAACAAGACAAATAAAGGATTTAATCCTCAAGCTCGCCGAACGGGGCAAAACAGTTCTCCTTTGTAGTCACCTCCTTGCTGATGTTGAATATGTGTGCGATAGAATCGCAATCCTCTACGGCGGTAAAATCCAGGCACAGGGCGAGGTCGAAGACCTCCTCCAGCAAACCGACAAAAAGCAAATCATAACTGACGCCATCAGTGACACCGCTGTCGAGAAGATAAAGCAGATAGTTCAGGCCGAAAACGCCAGCTGTGTAGTTTCATCTCCGATGGAACGTCTGGAAACTTTTTTCATCAAAACCGTCGCAGTCGCTCAGGAACAGGCCCGGCCCACAAGCGGGGCGGTCAGCACAACCAAATTGGGCGATTTTCTCGCCGGCGAACCTGCCGAAGAAAGTATCCTCAACAAGCTCGTCTCTACATCGTTGCCGGACCAAGGTCCCTCAAAAGCTCCCGTAACAGAACAGGTTGTCTCGACTGAAACCTCTGAGACCAGAGCCGATGAACAGTTGCTGCACAAATTGACCCAGCCGGCTGAGCCGCCTACGCCCGGGGCAGCAAAAGAGAAACCAGTGAAGACCGAACCGGTCGAACGTAAAACTGCTGAGGAGCAGGAAGTTAAAAAAAGTATCTTAGACCAGCTTACGGGCAGGCCGCCAAATCGAAACGGCGACAAAACTCAATCCGAAAAATCCTCCACGGGAGGGAGCGCTGATGTATAGTATCTGGGCCGTTGCGACAAACACTATAAAGCAGGCGTTACGGCTGAAAATCGCTGCAGCGTTTATAGTTCTCCTGCTTGTCCTTTTACCGCTTATCGGCTTTACCGCAACCGGTGATGGCACCGTCAAAGGCCGTCTCCAAACCTTCGTAAGCTATGGCCTGTCACTTACCAATCTTCTTCTTTGCCTGCTGACGGTGATACTTTCAGTCTATTCGCTGACAAGTGACATACAGCAAAGACAAATATACACTGTTATCACAAAACCGATTCGCCGTTTTCAACTTCTCGTTGGTAAGCTGCTCGGCGTAATACTGCTTGATGTCGTTTTGCTCGTTCTGTTTGCAGGTATAATATATGCAATCACAATTTACACACCGAGCTTTGTCGATACAACGGATGACGACCGCGTTGCGCTCGATAATGAATTCTTCACCGCCCGCGCCAGTTTAATTCCCGCCGAGGTGGATGTTACGCAGGATGTCATCAATCTCTATAAGGAGCTTGATAAAAACGCTCAACTGGAGGGTATATTTCCGGGCCTCTCACGAGAAGAAATCATCGGCCAGCTCACAACTCAGAAAAAACTTGAAAGCCGAGCCGCTGCTGTCGGCCAGGAGATACTCTGGGAATTCCACAACGTAAGACCCGAGGAACCAAATCAAAGTCTATTCATAAGATTCAAATATGATGTCTCCGTCAATCCCCCGGACTCCCAGGTCTATAGCCAGTGGTTCGTAGGCGACTATCGGCAAGTCAAATACGGACAGAAAATAGAAACCCGAATTTACTCATTTGAACGCAAAGACCCAATTCGCACCTCCCGTGAGATAGAAGTCCCCGCAGACGCCGTTGCACAGGATGGCTATCTCGCTGTGGGATTTGTCAATGTCCCTTTGAACAATACGGTTGTAATCTTTCCTCTTGAGGATGGCCTCGAATTGCTCTATAAAGCCGACACCTTCACTGCAAACTTTCTAAGAGCGGCTCTATTAATCTTGTGCCGCTTAATTTTCCTCGCCTGCCTGGGCATATTGGCCGCCAGTTTCCTCTCATTCCCAGTGGCAATACTATTTTGTCTGGTGTTTTTTCTTACCGCAAATTTCGGCGGCTTCGTCATTGAATCGCTTGACTATGTCGGTGGGAACCTAAGCAGTGTTTACGCCTATACTCTCAAGCCCATCCTAAGAGTCTTGCCGCAATTTGATGAATCTAATCCTTCCAAATTTTTGGTCCCGGGCCGGTTGCTGAACTGGTCGTTAGTAGGCAGAACCGTGGGCTATATGGTTTGCATTAAAGCGCTTTTGTTGCTTTTGCTTGGTCTGCTGATTTTCAGCTATCGCGAAATCGCGAAAATAATTGTGTAAGCGTAAAATCTTGTTCTCAGTGCAATAAAAAAATTTTTTGACGGAGTGGTAGATTTTCATATAGTCACAGAACAAAAATTAAAGGATAGTTTTCATATCCTGCTCAACCTATTTACTCTTTATGCATCTGCGTGACATTGTAATCTCGATTGTTTGTATTATTCTGGCGACTATCTTGCTTATCATCGCCGGTATGCGGCTGGATTACATTAACTCACAACGCCAGCAAATGAAGCTGGTTATCAATGAGCCGTTGAAAAATGCCCCGCCCTCGCTGGCATTTGCAACCGTTGCAATGGGAGCTTTCCGCGGCCTGGTTGTTGATGTCCTCTGGATGCGGGCAGACAAACTCAAAGAGGAGGGTCAGTTCTTTGACGCAAAGCAGCTTGCCGAATGGATTACGACTTTGCAGCCGCGTTTTTCTGCCGTCTGGGAGTTTCAGGCCTGGAATATGGCCTACAACATCTCTGTCGCTATGCCCGCCACTCAGCCGGACCAGCGCTGGCGCTGGGTCAAAAACGGCTACGAGCTGCTTCGCGACGAGGGTATTCCACTTAATCCTAAGAACGTCGGCCTCTATCGCGAGCTCGCCCGCATATTCCAGCACAAAATAGGCGGCGTAACCGATGATGCCCACAAATACTATAAGTTCCAGCTCGCAATGGCTATGGAGCCGCTTCTCGGCCCCGCAGATAACCAGTATTTCGACTCCCTTGCCGAGGCGCCGGCTGCCTGGGAGTCCATTGTCGCAGACCCAAATGTCGGCAATCTTGTCACCGCTCTTCAGACTGCTGACAAAACGTTCTCTACATCCAAATCCTCCGAGTTTGTAAGCAACTATTTGTCGCTGCGGCAAAATGCCGCCAGGTTCGCTCCTGCCGCTGCTGCCGTAATAGATAATTTCAGAGGCACAAAAGTCATCGAGAAATTTGATATTTTTGTCAAAAGCTATCAACTACGCACTGTCTGGAAGCTTGACCCAATTCTTATGCGGCAGTTAAACAAAATCTATGGCCCAATCAACTGGACAGACCCAAACACGCATTTGCCTCTTGATTGGCGGCACCCCGATACTCACGCAATCTACTGGGCGGTAAAAGGCCTTCAGATTGCGGCAAAAGACGAATCGCGTGAAATCGATATAACCGAGACCAATACTGACCGCATCGTCAACCACAGTCTCCAGGACCTTTTCCGCAACGGCAGAATTTTTATTTACGATGTTCCTGTTGAAGTCCCTTCCCCTGATTCTACGCAGCCCGCGCAGACGCAGGTATTCAAAGAGGTATTTCTACGTCCCGACCTGCGAATGTTTGAAACATATAATAAAGCGGTGCTGGCGGTCCTCGAAAAATACCAAAAGCCCGAAGATAAAGGGATTCTTGAATCTCTCCAAACCGGCCACCGCAATATGCTCAAAAACGCCGTCTTTTCCTTCTATCAGGCAGGACACAAGCTCCAGGCCCAGAAAATCTACGACCAGTTAAGAAAACTTTATCCCCTTGATGACTTCAAAGTTACGCTCACTGAGTTTGCACGAAAAAGGTTCCTTGAGGAGCTGCAAACCATCGGCATTGACGACGCAAAAGAGCAGATATTATTCCTGCTTGGGGAAGGTTACTATTTATATGCAATCCGCGACGACGATGAGTCATTCGGCAGAGAGAAACTGGCACAGGAAATCTATGACTACTACAACGCAAAATACTCAGATGAAAACAGGATTGACCTGCCTGATTTCAAACTGTTAAGATATTTGGCGCTTTTCGATTTCTTGAATGATGAACAGTTCCCACCTTATTTGAGGGCCGGCCTGCTTGGCCGGATGAAGGTCGAAAGGCCTGAACTTCTTGAGCAATTGAAAGTGCAGGAAAAAAACTTGATGGATAAATTGCAGCAGTTGGAGCAGCCCACCGAGTAACGCCACCTATGCGCAACACAATCTCGCAACAACTAACCGAATCACAAAGAAAAGCTGTTTTCCACGTTGAAGGCCCGTTACTTGTTATCGCCGGCCCCGGCAGCGGCAAAACCCGCGTCATAACGTATCGCATCGCAGCTCTTATCGACTGCGGTGTTGTGCCCCGCAATATATGTGCAATAACCTTTACCAATAAAGCCGCTGACGAGATGCGCCAAAGAGCCGCTGTGCTCGGCGCCTCCGCCGGTGCGCACATCAGCACATTTCACTCCCTATGCGTCAGAATACTGCGCCGCTACGCCGAGAACGCAGGCATAAATCCCAACTTCAGTATCTATGATGATGCTGACCAAACAAGGTGTATAAAACAAGCCGTCAAAGATTGCGAGCTTGATACAACAAGTATTTCACCCGCCGGAATGCTTGAAGCGGTCTCAGTCCTCAAAAACGACCTGATGGACGTGGACCGCTTCAAGAAAGGAGCCGAAGATTTTTTCTCTAAGACCCTGGCAAAAATATATGCACGCTACCAGCACATCCTCACAGAGCGTAATGCCCTGGATTTTGATGACCTTCTGATGAAGACCGCATTTCTGCTCCGCGACTTCCCTGACGTTTGCCGGCAGCTTGGAGAACGCTTTAAGTTCTTGCTGATAGACGAATACCAGGACACCAATCATGCCCAGTATATAATCGCCAAGGCCCTCGTCTCGCATCATAACAATATCTGCGCAACCGGCGACCCCGACCAATCCATATATCGCTGGCGAGGGGCCGACATCCGCAATATATTAAATTTTGAAAAAGACTGGCCCAATGCAACAGTTGTCAAACTTGAGGAGAACTTCCGCAGCACTCCCAATATACTCCGGCTCGCAGACAGCTTAATCTCCTGCAATCGAAACCGAAAAGAGAAAAAACTCATACCCACTAAATCTTGCGGCGAGGATATTGCCGCAACTGCTTATGACGATGAAATAGAAGAGGCCGAGACCGTTGCCATCAGAGTAAGGGCACTTGCTGACCAGGGAGTGCCTCGCAAAGAAATAGCGGTATTCTATCGTGTGAATGCGATGAGCCGGCTGCTCGAAGAAGCATTTATCCGGTATAAGGTTCCATACCAGATTGTTCGTGGCGTAGAATTCTACGGCAGAAAAGAAATCCGTGATATCCTTGCTTACTTGAAAGTTCTTGTCAATCCCAGTGATGAAATTGCACTTCTCCGCATTATCAATACACCTGCCCGCGGAATTGGAAAGACAACAATCGACAAGGTTCAGGCCTACGCCACCCAACACAAACTGGGTCTTCTTGAAGCCATAAGAAAGGCAAAACACATCGACTCTCTTTCCGATGGGACAAAGGATAAGCTTGTTGACTTTGCAAGTATGCTCGATAAGTTCAAAAGGGATATTAATGGCAAAGCCGCTCCGCTCGCCGAGAGAGTATTTACGGAGTCAGGTTTGGCCCAATCTCTTCGAGAAGCCGGCGCACAGGGCAAAGATGCAATAGAAAATGTCAAAGAATTAATAGACGGTATCGCCTACTATGACCAGCACACCGAGAAGCCGTCACTCGCAGATTATCTCCAGCAGATTTCGCTCTTTAGTGATGTCGATGGCTACGATACTGTAAGCGACCGCGTTACTCTAATGACTCTGCACGCCGCAAAGGGGCTGGAATTTGAAAATGTCTTTATTATCGGCGTCGAAGACGGCCTATTACCCCACGAAAAGACTAACAGCCACGAGGATAAGGATGAACTGGAAGAAGAGCGCCGCCTGTTCTTTGTCGGTATGACACGCGCCAAAACGGGCTTGCATATAAGCTACGCAAAATACCGAACAATCCGCGGCCAGATGCTGCGAACGATACCATCTCAATTCCTGTTTGAACTCGGCATTGACCTCAAAAAGACCGACGAGGAAAACAATTGCCAACTTGTCACGACGGACAGTTCGGTCGCCGATTTCCGGCATTTTACCGCCGGCCAGTCAGTGCGACACAAGGTTTTTGGCCGCGGCCGAGTCAAGGAGTTTATTGATATGGGCGAAAACAGCGTCATTGTGGTGCAATTTAATACTGGCCACACAAAATCACTTATGGTAAAATATGCCGATCTTTCGACGACATAAAGTTTTAGTAAATAATATTTCAACACAACGTTACTTAATGATTGATAGGAGATTAAAATGAAGGAAAAAATTGCTCGAAGAGAGTTTCTACGACTGGCGGCAGCAGGAGGCGCCCTGTATGTCGGCGGCTCAAGTTTTCTGGCATTCGGAGCAGAATCCGGAAAATCGAAAATTATAAGCCCCGGCTGCAGAAGAACAAAAGTCCAGATCGCCCGGCTATATATGGCAATTCCTAACAATCCTCACTGGCCAAAGCCGAGCTTGAATTTGAAGGATGAGATCAAGGTCTATGACTCAGAATTTGCAAAGCTAAAGAACGAGCTGGCCGATGTGGAGTTTGCCGTCGATGAGCTAATTACTTCACCAGACCAGGTTGGAAAAATCAAAGATGCCCTGCAAAACGTTGACGGCATCCTGGCGATTCACGTTACTATTGGGATAGGGGCGATTCTGAATGAAATCCTCAGCGTAGGCAAGCCCACAGTCGTTTTTGCCCTTCCCTATTCCGGGCACGAATGGGCTGGCTACGGAAACCTGATGAAACAGCCCATCGGCGCAAAGATGGAATCTATCCTCACCAGCGACTACAAACAACTGGCGTTTGCGATTAAGCCCTTCCGCGCAATCCATCACCTCAAAGAGGCCAAGATTCTCAACATTACGACCCGCGACTTCTCCAAGTATGCCGAGAGTATGAAAAATAAATTCGGCACGGAAATGAAGCAAATCCCGCTCGAGCGAGTTGTTGAGCTTTACAATGCTGTTAGCGACAAAAATGCTCAAGCAGAAACCGACCGCTGGGTCAAAGGCGCCGAAAAAATCGTTGAACCATCGATGGAAAATATTTTCAAATCCTGCAAGCAGGCACTTGCTTTTCAACGGCTGGTGGACGAAGAAGATGCCACGGTTCTGACCGTCGATTGCTACGGCACAATGTGGGACAAAACCATAAAACTTCCTGCCTATCCGTGCCTGGGCTTTGTAAGATTAAATGATATGGGCCTGGGCGGCATCTGCGAATCGGATTTGCAGTCCGCTATGACCCATATAATGTTCCAGGGCCTCTCAGGAAGACCCAGCTTTATCAGCGACCCCACCGTAGATGAATCCAAAAACAGCATCATTTTGGCCCACTGCCTCGGTTCAACGAAAATGGATGGCCCGGATAAGCCGGCTTGCCCATACAAGCTGCGTAATGTTATGGAGCGCCAGGAAGGGGTTGTCCCGCAGGTGGAAATGAAAGTTGGCCAGAAGGTTACACAGGGGATACTGCTTGGCACAGATTTCCTGCCATACTTCACCGGAGAAATCATTGAATCTCCGGTAGGCCTTGAAGTGGATAGGGGCTGCCGAACAAAGATTAACGTAAGAGTAGTTGGCGACGTGCGCAAACTTTGGAAAAATTGGGCTAACGGCCTGCACCGACAGACCTGCTACGGAGACATCACCAGGGAGCTTGGATTCTTCTGCAGATTCAAAGAAATCAAAATGGTCGATGAAGCCGCATAAAAATTATTCAATGAGGCATAAAAGGGCACAGCCCGGACCCGGCTGTGCCTTTTCTTTTGTCTTGAGGATTAAGTATCGCTCCTGTAAAATGCCGGCATAGATAAACAATATATAGGAACTTTATGAAAGGCAGACTTTATGAATCGCCGTGATTTTCTCAAAACATCAGGTGCATCCGTGCTCACAATTCCTCTTGTTGTGTGTGCTGCGACGGCGCAAGATAATCGCGAAAAACTGTCGTCCGATGACGTTATCGGTGGAATTGACGCACGCATTGAGAAATACCGCAAAGGTAGTATCATCCTGAACATAGTTGCTCCCGATGGCAAACCGCTTGATACTGGTATCACTATCAAAATCCAGCAGAAGCGGCATAAGTTCCTCTTTGGA
This sequence comes from uncultured Pirellulales bacterium, assembly GCA_964554425.1. Taxonomy (GTDB): domain Bacteria; phylum Planctomycetota; class Phycisphaerae; order Sedimentisphaerales; family Anaerobacaceae; genus CAYWXK01. Next base: position 22,921 of record CAZKOQ010000004.1, read on the forward strand.
TGCAATATCTTCAAGTTAGGCCGATGCAGACCGCCCCAAAACAATGCTGATTACGAAAAGCATTTTGCGGCGATGCTGAACTATGCAACGCTGCCTTTTTACTGGTGGTCTTATGAACGCGAAAAAGGCAAACCTGATGATACCCGCACTGAGGAAATTGTCCGCTGGTGTAAGGCCAACAACATTACAACTAAAGGTCACCCGCTCGCCTGGAATTGGGTCGAGCAGGATTGGCTACCGGACACGCCTGAAGCTGCAATGCAGGCCCAGTTTGACCGCATCGAGCGCTGCGCCCGGCAATTCAAGAGCAAAGTCGATATATGGGATGTAGTCAACGAGGCAACGCATTACGACCGCCCCGAATGTCTGAAAAGGGCGCCTAAATTAACCGAAGCAATCCGCAGAATGGGTGTCGGGGCGTATGTTCGTGGAGCGTTCACAGCAGCGCGCAAAGGCAATTCCCAGGCAACGCTTGTCATAAATGACTATCGAACCGACCCCTCTTTTGCCGAAAAAGTAATCTCCGAGCTTGTGGATGAAAGTAAAAAGCCGCTTTACGACGTCATCGGCATCCAGTCCCATATGCACGGCGGTTACTGGGGGCCTCCGCGAGCGTGGGAAGTCTGCGAGTATTTTGCCAAATTTGGAAAGCCGCTTCATTTCACCGAGACAACTCTAATCTCAGGCCCACGCGCACAGCAGGGCTGGCATACAACGCCGGAAGGGGAGGACCTTCAGGCCAAACAGGTTATCGAGTTTTATCGTGTCCTTTTTTCGCATCCTGCCGTTCAGGCCATTACCTGGTGGGACTTTACGGACCAGGGCGCCTGGCAGGGGGCGCCGGCCGGCTTTGTCCGGGCGGATATGACACCCAAGCCCGCCTACGAACAATTACTGCAACTGGTTAAAGGCAAATGGTGGACGCAAGTCGAAACAACTATTGCACAGCCCGGCAGAGTGAATTTTAACGGTTTCTTCGGTCAATACGAAGTCATCGCAAATATCGGTGGTAGGCAGTTGACAGGCGCCTTCTGGTTTGATGCAGGCACAAAAGGGCCGGTAGAAGTGCAACTGGGCTGATGAGTATATGCAAATAGCAGAAAACGGAGCAGAATAATGGCACAATCGCAAATTAAGCTTTACTACAAAAATGTTTCCGCAGAAATCATAGGTGCCAAGCACGGCATCACGCCGGACCAGCGCAAAGCCCTCGCCAAAAAAATTAAGCCGCTAATAAAACAGATAAACTGCCTCAGAGAATCCGGCGAAACACCGTATAGAGACCTCCCTTGCAAAAAGCAAATCCTGCGAGAAGTCAAAAAACTGGCCGCTGCGAAAAAGAAAAGTTGTGAAAATCTTGTTGTTCTTGGCATCGGCGGCTCAGCCCTCGGCAACATCGCCTTACAAACAGCGCTCAATCCTTATATGTATAATCTTGATGATAAAAGACGTCGTGGCCCGCGTCTGTTTGTATTCGACAATATCGACCCTGTCCAGTTCTCCTCGTTTCTGGATTGGGTAGGTAACAAACTTGATAAGACCATTTTCAATGTCATAAGCAAGTCAGGTCAAACCGCAGAAACAGCAGCGCAACTTCTGATTATTCACAAGCTCCTACTGAAAAGGCTCGGCCACAAAGCCCTGCAAAGCCGGCTCATTGCAACGACCGACAAAAAGAAGGGCATCCTTCGCAAAATCGCAGACGATATGGAACTCCAGTGCCTCGAAGTGCCTGATTGCGTCGGCGGTAGATTTAGCGTTTTAAGCGCAGTCGGCTTGTTCAGTGCTACTATGTGCGGAATTGATATCGACTCTCTCTTAGCCGGCGCTCGCGATATGGATAGGAGAGTCCGGCGCGTAAGTTTTTATAGAAATCCTGCCGCAATCATCGCAGCGATAAACTGGTATTTTTACAACCGCGGCAAACAAATCTCCGTAATGATGCCTTATAGCTACCACCTCAAGGATTTAGCCGACTGGTATCGCCAACTTTGGGCCGAAAGTCTCGGAAAAAAACAAGATTTGGATGGCTATGAAGTCCGCATTGGCCCGACGCCTATTAAGGCACTTGGCGCTACCGACCAGCACAGCCAGATACAACTTTATCGCGAAGGTCCCAACGATAAATTGTTCACTTTCTTACAGGTCAACAAGTTCGAGAAAAGTATTGAAATCGGCCCGGCTTTTGATTGTGCCCCTGAACTTCGTTATCTTGCCGGCAAGGACCTCGGCACGCTGCTCAATAACGAAAAGAAGGCCACCGAATATGCCCTCCTTCAGAGCCGGCGTCCCTGTCTTACTATTCTCTTTCCTGAAGTCAATGCCTACACCATCGGTCAGTTTATCTATTTATATGAGGTAGCGACATCTCTCGCCGGCGCTCTGTTCAACATCAATCCTTACGACCAGCCCGCTGTTGAGCTTGGCAAACAAGCCACGTTCGCCCTTATGGGTAAGCCAGGTGAGGAGTATAAGGAATTAACAAGGCAAATCCGGTTTCTGACCAAGATTGACAAAAAGTATCTTGTCTGATATTTTTTTGTTAGTGGAACTCCAATAATTAAAGGAATTAGCCAATGAACTACGCAGTGATAATGGCAGGGGGGAGCGGAAAAAGGTTGTGGCCGCTAAGTCGAAAAAAACGTCCGAAACAGGTCCTGCGGCTTCTTGATGGCGAAACCCTTCTTCGCCGCTGCTTCGACCACCTCACGCCAATATTCGATATGAGAAACATAATCGTCCTCACAAACGCCAGCTACGCAGACGCTGTCCGCGAAAACTTACCTGACCTTCCCGTTAGCAATGTCATCGGCGAACCGGCTGTCCGCGATACTGCGGGCGCTATTGGACTGTCCGCAAGCATCCTTACAAAATTTGACCCTGACGCAACAATGGTTGTGCTTACCGCCGACCAGATAATTGAGCCGCACGATGTCCTCCAACAGGCAATCACCGACGCCTTGACATACATAAACAATAATTCCGAAAGTATGATTACATTTGGCATCCAGCCGACTTCCCCCAGCATTGTGCTGGGCTATATAAAATGCGCCGATGCTCGCTCATATCCCGGCTGCAAAAACAAAATCTATCGAGTGAAGGTCTTCAAAGAAAAACCTGACCAAAACGATGCAAAAGAATATTTTGAGAGCGGGCAATACCTGTGGAATTCCGGCCTTTTTGTGTGGAAGGCTAGGACAATCCTGAGCAATTTGACTGAGTTTCTGCCTGATTCTGTTGAACCTCTCCAAAAAATCAAAGCCAACTGGGACAGCCCAAATCAGCAGCAGACACTTCAGGAGTGGTTCCCAAAATTACCGCAAATAAGCATTGATTTTGCCGTTATGGAAAAGAAAACTGACAGCATCTTTGCTATAAAGCTTGATTGCCGCTGGCTTGATTTGGGCTCCTTTGCAGCTTTAGCCGATATTATCAATTCCGATAAAGACAACAATGTCGTTGTGGCAGGAGCCAGTGAAATAATCGACTGCAAAAATAGCATCATAATTACCGAAGACAAGAATCATCTTATCGCTGCGATTGGCCTGGAGGATATTGTAGTGGCCCACTGTCCTGATGCCACGCTCGTATGCCACATTGACCAGACCCACAGATTAAAAGACCTGCTTGAGCTGATAAAGCAACATAGCGGCGAAAAATTCTTGTAGCAGACCCTCAGCAAAATCAAAAAAGAGGCCCGACAAAGAATGAGATACCTGGCGATAGATTACGGCACTAAACGCACAGGGTTAGCAATCTGTGATGCTGGTGAGATTATCGTTTCACCTCTCGCCGTATTGCAAGGTCAGAAAGAGCTTCTTAAAAAAATTGTAGAAGTGGTCAAAGATGAGAGCGTTGAAGCCGTTGTGCTGGGCTTACCTTTGAATATGGACGACACCGAAGGCCCCCAAACTAAACTTGTCTTGAAATTCGCTGAGCATTTGAGAAAGCGTCTCGATGTTCCTATACACTTCCAGGATGAACGCCTCAGCAGCTTCAGCGCTGAGGATAAATTGGCTTCTACCGAATTAACGCGGGGCAAAAAAAGGAAACGACTTGACGCCGTTGCCGCCGCTGAAATCCTGGAAGCATTTCTTCAGCGGAGGCAGAAAAGCTAAACGTGTTTTCAGAGCTGACTGTCGGGTGCGAACATAACCTGCTTCTGGCTACTTGGAGTCGAGATTGGAGGGATTTTCGCATCGGCCCTTGCATATATTTTTATTACACTCTGTCGGAAAAAGGCTTGCAGACAAAAAGGCAGTCCGTTAGAATACCGGCTTTGGCTTAATTAGTTCGGTATATATTTCCGCAAAGCTCTTTTTGGAAAGGACTTGTGTGAAAAATGCTTGCAAAGCAGCAAAAACAGAAGATTATTCAGGATTATGAGATACACCAGGGCGACAACGGCTCCCCCGAAGTACAGATAGCCATCTTGACCGAAAGGATTAATAATCTTACCGAGCACCTCAAAAACCACCGCAAAGACTATTCATCCCGGCGAGGTCTGCTGAAAATGGTGGGGACAAGGGCCGCACTACTTAAGTATATAAGCAAAAAGGACATAAAGCGCTATCAAGAAATTATATCCCGGCTTAGTTTACGAAAATAAATAGCCGTAAGCCGCAAGGATACAGCACTTTGTTCTTGTCGGGCTTTGCGCACCTGCGATTTTTTTTCTTTAACAATGAGGTAGTATATGTTTGATGTTGTGAAAGTTGAAAGGGAGATTGGCGGGAGAATCCTGTCCATTGAAACCGGCAAAATCGCCAAACAAGCACACGGCTCAGTGATTGTTCGATACGGCGACACCGTTGTGCTTGTCGCCGCCGTAACGGCTCCGCCAAGAGCCGAGGTAATTGATTTCTTCCCGCTCAGTGTTGAATATCGCGAGAAACAAAGCGCAGCAGGAAAATTCCCCGGCGGCTTTATCAAGCGCGAAGGAAGACCGAGCACGAAAGAAATCCTTACCGCCAGAATGATAGATAGGCCCATCCGCCCTCTATTCCCAGATGGCTATTTCGAGGAAGTTCAGATTGTGGCGGATGTATTAAGTGCCGACCGCGAAAATGACCCCGACGTGCCGGCCATTATTGGCGCCAGTGCCGCTCTCACAATAAGCAAAATCCCATTCTTTGGCCCCATCGCCGCCTGCAGAATTGGCAGAGTAAACGACGAGTTCGTCATCAACCCAACGTATAAGCAAATCGAAACAGGCGACTTGAGTCTTCTTGCCGGAGGACACAAAGACGCAATGAATATAATTGAAGTAGGCGCCAAGGAAATATCCGAAAAGGCCGTTGCTGATGCCCTTGTGCTCGCTCACCAGACAATCCGTCAGGTTTGTGAAATGATTGAAGAGCTCCGCGAAAAGGTCGGCGTAGAAAAAGAGTCCCCTCTTACAGAAATCGATAACGAACTCTACTCGCAGATTCGTTCGCAAATAATAGACCGGCTCACAGAAATCAAGCAGATACCCATCAAACAGCAGCGTAATACTTCTGTCAAGGAGCTTTTTGAACAACTCGCCGTTGAATATTGTGGTGCCATTAAGAATCCCGGACCAAATAGTGTGGTCGTCTCTCAGACAATTGAGCCAAAATGCAACAAAGTAATGCTAAAACGAATTTTCGAGAAGATCGAAAGCGAAGTTGTTCGCAAGCTGCTTTTCGAAGGCAAACGCCTTGACGGCAGGGGCTACAACGACATTCGCCCTATCTCCTGTGAGGTCGGTATCCTGCCCAGGACACACGGTTCGGCGCTTTTTACCCGTGGCGAAACGCAGTCCCTTGTTACTGTAACCCTCGGCACCATCAGAGACGCCCAGATAATAGATGGCCTTCTGGATGAATATGCGCAAAACTTCACGCTCCATTATAACTTCCCGCCATTTTCTGTCGGCGAGGTAAAGCCAATTCGCGGCCCTGGCCGGCGCGAAATCGGCCACGGTGCCCTCGCCGAGCGTGCACTGGCGCCCGTCAGACCTCCCGAAGACCAGTTTGCATACACCATCAGACTCGTCTCTGACATCACCGAATCGAACGGTTCCAGCTCAATGGCCTCGGTCTGCGGCGGGTCACTGGCCCTGATGGACGCAGGTGTCCCAATAAAAAGCCCCGTTGCCGGCATATCAATCGGGATGGTTAGCGACGAAAACGGCCGGTACGAATTGTTCACCGACATCATCGGTGACGAAGACCACTTCGGCGATATGGACTTCAAAATCGCCGGCACCGTCAACGGCATAACTGCGATTCAGCTTGATATTAAAACTCGGGGTCTGCCGCACAATATTATGGTTGAAGCACTGGAGCGAGCAAAAACCGCTCGCCTTGAAATCCTGAAAATTATGTCCACAACCATTAGCACTCCCAGACCTCAGCTAAGCGTCTATGCCCCGAAACTGGTAACCATCGAGATTGACCCGGAGCTTATCGGCAAGGTAATCGGCCCCGGCGGCAAAATAATCAAGGGCATCCAGGACCAAACTGATACAACCATCGATATCGAAGAGGACGGCACCATTTATATAAGCTGTGTCGGCGGCGACGGCCACCTTAAAGCCAAGGAGCTCATAGAGGCAATCACCCAGCCGCCCCAAGTTGGACGAATCTATAACAACTCAAAAGTGGTTTCGGTTAAAGATTTCGGGGCCTTTGTTGAAATTTTGCCGGGAGTCGAGGGCTTATGCCATATCAGCGAACTAAGCGATAGCTACGTCAAAAACGTCGAGGACGCCTGCAAAGTCGGCGACCTGATACCGGTTAAGCTACTATCGATTGATGACCAGGGCAGGTTCAAGCTTTCGCGGAAAGCTGCCCTCGCCGATATCAACAAAGCTGAAAAACCGGCGAAAGTGGAATCTCCCAAGAAAAAATAACAACACAATCACAGAAAAAGATTTAACAGCCAATCACAATTGGCTTTTTATTACTTTATAACTTTTGCCCGTTTGTTTCGTGTTCACTATCCGCAGAGTAATACGGCTGCAAACGGAAAGTTGCCAACTACGAACTAAAATGGTCCCTGAAATCCAAAAAGATAAAAGCGAGTATCTCAAACAGCTTGAAGAGCTAAGTAAGCTCACCGGCACTCTTGCCCATGAAATCAAGAATCCGCTCTCTACCATTAAGATAAATTTGAAACTCATAAGCGAGGACTTGGAATATTCAAAACTTGCCCAGCCGGGCAGGAGCGGCACAGATAAAGACGACGGGAAGGTCGCCAGAGCGCTCAGAAAAATTGCTATTGTGCAGAAGGAAACAGACCGGCTGGAACAGATACTTGATGGCTTCCTTCGCTACGTCGGCAAAACCGAATTGCAACCTTCGAGCGTCGATGTCAATGAGCTTGTTGGCGATATGATTGACTTCTATCTGCCACAGGCCCACAGCCACGCAATCACCGTTCGCCAGAGCTTGTATAAAGAGCCGCTTGTTTGCAAAGTTGATGCCGGTATGCTCAAACAAGTAATTTTGAATTTGTTTATAAATGCTCAGCAGGCAATGAACGCGGGCGGGGAACTAATGATAAGAACCGACTTAAGTAAAAACGATGCTCTCATTCAAATCAGTGACACCGGCAGCGGCATCGCTCCGGATAAGTTGCCGCACATCTTTGAATCTTATCGTTCAGGTCGGCCGCAAGGCACCGGTCTGGGCTTAGCCACTGCAAAAAAAATAGTTACAGCCCATAACGGCACGATAACCGTTGTGAGTGAGCCTGGCAAAGGAACTTCATTTACGATAAAATTACCTCTTGAGAGCAGCTAAGGTGACGCTTTGAAAGATAATGGGACCCTGATTTTGGTTGTCGATGATGAGCGCGACCACGCAGACGGCATTGCCGAGGCCCTCGATAAATTGGGCACAAAGGCAATTGCTGTCTATAGCGGAATAGATGCGCTTCAGATTATCCGCAATCAGCAGGTAGATGTCGTTGTCACCGACCTCAAACTCGGCGATGACATCGATGGTTTAGTCATACTCGAAGAGGCCAAAAGCACCAATGATAAAACTGAGGTTATTTTAATAACCGCCTACGCGACCATCGACACCTGCAAGGAAGCTATGAGGCGTGGAGCATACGACTACCTGGTCAAGCCCATTGATATTGACCAGCTTCGCACCCTCGTCCAGCAGGCCGGCCGGAAAGTGTCGGCGGCATTTTCCCGCGGAGCGCAAAAACGCAAAAGAGACAAAGAGTATTTCGAATTCCAGGGCATCCGCGGCAAAAATTCCGCAATGCAGGGCATCTTCGAGGTCCTAAGACGCGTCGCTCCCACAAACATATCTGTTCTGATTGAAGGCCGCTCTGGAACAGGCAAGGAGTTGCTGGCAAGAGCCATTCACAATAACTCCCTCCGCTGGGACAAGCCATTCAGGCCCATAAATTGTGCCGGCCTGACGGAAACATTGCTGGAGAGCGAGCTATTCGGCCACGTCAAAGGCGCTTTTACCGGCGCAGCAGCCGACAGAAAAGGCCTGTTTGAGGTTGCCGACAAAGGCACCCTTTTTTTAGATGAAATTGGCGATATGCCTCTCAATATGCAGGCCAAGCTTCTTCGCGTCATCGAAGATGGCATCGTTATACCGGTCGGCTCCAACAAACCCACAGTCGTCGATGTCCGCATAATTAGCGCCACAAACCACGACCTGCGAAAGCTCATAGACCAGAAAACATTCAGAGAGGACCTGTATTTTAGAATCAAGGGCGTGAATATCTCTTTGCCTACCCTGCGGGAAAGAAGCGAAGACATACCGGAATTCGCCCAGTATTTTCTCAAGGAAGCCATCACAGAAACCGGCTCTAAAGTTACCGGCATAAGCGATGCGGCAATGTCTATTCTGACTAACTACGAATGGCCGGGAAACATCCGCCAGCTTCGTAATGCCCTAAGGACTATGATTGTGATGTGTGACCGCGAGCAGCTCGATGTGCAGGATATACCGCCGGAAATTCACCAGCCAAGGCAATTGGCCGCAGGCCCACGCCCGGAAGGAGTGTCGCTGAATGAGATGGAAAAACAGGCGATAGCAGAAACGCTGGCCAGAACAAAAGGCAACCGCCAAATCGCCGCTAAAATCCTCGGCATCGGCGAAAGAACACTCTACCGAAAAATAAAAGAATACAACCTTTAGTGCATCTTGATTCTCGATACTCGATGCTCGTAATTGGTTAAATACTCACCACTTACCAATCAACCACTCACCACTTCTGCGAGTATCCAATATCGAGCATCCAGTATCCAGTATCGAGTAAATCTCTACAAAAGATTTAATATTTTATCGGCCTTTTCTCTTGACATTTTTCTCTTAATCAGGTAGCTTCAATTCTGTTCAAGGAGGAGTGGTGACAAAGCTCGGCGGAGCCCAATTTCAAGCTTTCCCACCATAGAAGCGACTGTTTCTTGTACAATCTAAACGTAGAAGGCGCCCACAAAGAAATCAAGAAGGTATTGGTGTGCATCAGATACGAAACGAAATACTAACGATTTTTTGAGAAGGAGGAAAAAGAATGAGAAGCAAACAAGTGAAAATGTGGGTAACTTTTTTCATTATTTTATTAACAATTGACCATTTGGTATTTGCCAGTATATCTGTTATTGCTGGCAGTTCAGGCATCAGTCCTCCGCCTTTTTGGGAGGATTGTTTCTGGGTAATGACACCCAGCATAGAAAGAGCATTTCCATTTACGGTCATTCCAGGAGGCCCTTATTTTGTTGAGGAGCTTGAGGTTGCGGCGTGGCACTATGAGGGCATGGCTGGTTCCACTGCTTACTTTTCCATTAACGTGGACAACGAGGGTAAACCAGGAGATACGATAGCCGCTATCAAAATGACCGGTATTACTACGAGCCAGCAAATTGTTAGCACAATGTTTATTGAAGAAGTAATACTTAACAGCGATAGTGGTTACTGGCTTGTCGGTGGAACGCAACAAGGACATGTGAGCTGGGGTCTTGGGGACATGGCTTTCGGAACAGCTGCCTATCGGGTGAATCAAGGCGCATGGACTATTCTTTCGAATAGTAATGTATCTGCTTACGCAATACTTGGCTCGCCTGTCCCTGAACCGGCTACGCTTTTCCTATTGGGCCTGGGTGGCCTGATAGTAAGATTAAAATTCAAAAAGAGAGTCCGGATGCTTAATGCCGGATAACGACGCTCGATTTAATCCAGCCGCCGATTACGAGCATCAAGAATCGAGTATCGAGAATCAATTATCATTTTCCACTTTGGTATTTGAATTTCTTCGCCATTTGGGCATTTGCTCAGGCGTTACATTCTGCCACAGGCCCTTCTTGCTTGTGCGGGTAATACTTTCTAATTGTCTATATTTATTGTAAAAGTTGTGCTGAAACCGCGTGTCCGCATAAGCAAATCCCTCCGACAATAAAATCTCATTCAAAAATCCGCCATCCGGCAACTTGATATAAGCCAGAAGCCGGTCGTATTTATCCCTCGTTCGAGTTTCATCGAGATAGACCGTAACCTGCTTTCCAAGAACCAATTCCTTTGTAAATTCAGCCGCTTCCGGGCCGAAATACATCACGCCGGTTTCGGGGTTTTTTGTCTCCGGCGTGTCAATCCCCCACAGTCGAATTCTTGTATGGTCGTATTTGCCGTCTGCTGCATCTATATCAATAGTATCACCATCGACCACATTTACGACGGTGAAAGTTTTGGCTCGGTATTTCTCTAAGTCATAGCTTCTCGCTTTTTCTGCCGACTCAGGCCGCCCGTGCAATTTGGGCGCAATTGCATTGTGGTCAAACCAAACTAACAACGCCGCCAGCAGGATGCCCATAAAGATTATGCTGCTGCGCCGGCGTCTGCTCATTGCATAAAGTCTTTTTCTCCTCTTTGCCAATGGCATCTGCTAATATGTTTTTGCTCGCTCGTGTGCGGGTTTATCTAACTCGAAAGCAATACAAACTGCATTAAGGGCCTTCTCTGCATCGCTCTTGTTCACAGCGCAACTGATACGAATCTCGCTGGTCGTAATCAAGTCGATATTGACCTTGGCTTTGGCAAGCGAGCCAAACATCCTCTCAGCTACGCCATAATGCGTGCGCATTCCGACACCTACGACGGAGACAAGAGCAATATCGTCGCGAATGAAAACGCTTTCGCAGTTAATCTCTCCCTTAATCTTCTCAACTGCCTCTTTGGCGGTTCTGAGGTCTGAAGCTCCTATCATAAAAGACAGGTTCGCCTTCTCGTTGCTGACCTCAGTTTGAACGATATCGTTGACTACTACCTTTGCCTTCGCAAGGTGCGCAAATACTTTCGCAGCATTGCCCGGCATATTATCAACGCCGACCAAGCTTATCTTGGCCATATCCTTCTGCATCGTCGCGCCTGTAACTACTACACCTTCCATTTGTGGCACCTCATGAGTAATTATTGTCCCCTCTACTTCTTTTCCACTGTCTCTGACGTGAATCTTCACGTCGTATCTCTTGCCGAACGCCACGGCCCGGTTGTGCATAACGCCTGCTCCGAGACTGGCAAGCTCCAGCATCTCATCGTAGCTGATTTCATCCATCTTTACCGCACTCTTAAATATCCGCGGGTCGGTAGTATAAATCCCATCAACGTCCGTGTAGATTTCGCACACTTCAGCCCCCACAGCCGCCGCCAGTGCGACCGCAGTTGTGTCCGAACCGCCTCGACCGAGTGTCGTTATGTTTTCATTTTCATCTATGCCCTGAAAGCCCGCGACAATAACAATTCTGCCCTGGTCCAACTGCTTATGAATTCGCTGGGCGTCGATGCTTTTTATCTGGGCCTTCGTAAAGTCACTGTCAGTCATCATCCTGATTTGCCCGCCGGTAAAGCTGATGGCATCATAGCCCATAGCAG
>CAZKOQ010000005.1:0-31890 GCA_964554425.1 uncultured Pirellulales bacterium
ATGGCAGGTATGGCAACCCTACGGCAAAAATCGCCGAGGCCCGTCTTGCCGACCTTGAAGGTGCCGAAGACTGCGTTGTTTTTACGTCCGGGATGAGCGCAATTACCACGACTATACTTTCTTTAGTGCAGTCAGGCGACCATATTGTTATCACCGATGACAGCTACAAAAAAACCCTCGAATTTTGCAGGTCCTACCTTAAACAGTTTGGCATCCAGTGCACTATCGTTCCATTTGGAGATTACCAAGTCCTCGAGAAAGCAATCAAGAAAAACACGCGATTTATCTTTTCTGAATCGCCCACAAATCCTTATTTGAATATCTTCGACCTGGTCAAAATCAAAAAGATAGCAGATAGGCATAATGTCCTCACGCTCATAGACAGCACCTTCAGCACCCCTTATAACCAGAGACCCATAGAGTTCGGCATAGATATCGTTCTCCACAGTGCAACAAAATACCTCGCTGGACACAATGACATTCTGGCCGGCGCCGTGCTCGGCAAAACCAAGCTGGTTGAAAACATCCGCAATCTTCATAAATCAATGGGAGGCCTCATTGACCCTCATTGTTGTTATCTTTTGCTGCGAGGGCTTAAAACCTTCCCCCTCAGGGTTCAAAAGCAAAACGAATCCGGCTTAAAAGTAGCGCAATTTCTCGAAAATCATCCGCGAGTAAAAAAAGTTTACTATCCTTTCCTTGAAAGTCACCGCCACTACAAAATTGCCAGAGAGCAAATGAGCGGCGGCGGCGGAGTCGTTACCTTTGAAATAAAGGGAAACCTTAATACCTCCAAACGTTTCTTGGATAGATTGAGATTATGCTACATCGGCCCAAGTCTGGGCGGCGTCGAAACCCTCATAACTCATCCGGCGATGGTCAGTTACTATGACTATACCAGAAAGCAGCGCTACGAGCTTGGGCTTACCGATACGCTCTTCCGCCTCGCCGTTGGCATTGAAGATGTTGAAGATATAATTGCCGACTTGGATAGGGCCTTAAATGCGTAGCGCCGCTTCCAAAAAGTCAGTGTCACTTTTGTCGTTTCTGTCGAATGGGTAGAATACTTTAGAAAAGCTCGTAAAACGTATTTTGGGGAGTCAAAAATGAAGCCAAAAATCATATTCTATTGCGTTCTGGCAGCAGTCACAACTTATCTTACTGGCTGTGAAAAAAAGCTGGCTGATTCAAAAGAGCCGATGCCCAGGACCGAGTTGAAGGAGACAAAACCAATGAGCGCCCATAAAGAAATCTTTGGTCAAACCCCCGACGGGCAGCAAGTTTTTTTATGCACCCTTACCAACCCTCACGGCCTCATAGCCAAGATAACAAACTATGGAGCTATCTTAGTCTCTATGGAGACGCCCGACCGTAACGGCATCCTGGCTGACATTACGTTGGGCTACGATAACCTCGACCTCTACATCAAAAAAGGCGCCTTCTTCGGGGCAACGGTTGGCAGATACGCCAATCGTATTGGCGGTGCTAAATTCGTCCTCAATGGCACAGAATACAAATTGGCGGCAAATAACGGCCCGAACCACATCCACGGCGGAAAGAAGGGCTTCGATAAGGTCGTCTGGAAAATCGAAGACATCTCTGCCAGAGGCGGCAATGCCTTTGTTAAGCTAAGCTATCTTAGTAAAGACGGCGAAGAAGGTTACCCCGGCAATCTTGGCTGCACAGTTACCTATACCTTGACAAACGATGACAAATTGGAGATTAGTTACCAGGCCACAACCGATAAACCCACCATAATCAATCTAACCAATCATAGCTACTGGAATCTAGCCGGCCAGGGTAATGGCGATGTCCTCGGTCACGAATTGACTATCTATGCGGACAAATACACCGTTTTTGGCGAAGGCCTTATACCGACCGGAGCGATAGAATCCGTCAAGGGCACGCCGCTGGATTTTATTACCGAACCAAAGACCATCGGCTCGCGCATCAGCCAGGTAGGAAGCGGCTACGACCATAATTTCGTCCTCAACCACGGCGGCCGCTCACTCGGCCCTTGTGCCGGAGTTTATGAACCGACCAGCGGCCGCGTAATGGAAATCTCTACCACCGAGCCGGGCGTCCAGTTCTATACAGGCAATTTCCTTGATGGCTCCATCACCGGCAAAGCAGGCAAAGTCTATAAAAAGCACTATGGCCTTTGTCTCGAAACACAGCACTACCCCGATTCGCCGAATAAGCCGAACTTCCCATCCGTCGTCCTCAGACCGGGACAGAAGTTCCGCTCAGTGACTACCTACAAATTCTATGCCAAATAAGTCCTTGAAAAATATCTTATCGAACTTTGAATAAATAAATAAACTTACGAGAGACAAGAAAAAACCAATGAAGAGCCGTTGCGTCATCAGATTGTCGATATACCGCCGATTGAGCCCAAAGTCATTGAGTATATTCAGCACATATATCGATGCAAAGACTGCGGAGAGTTTGTCTATCAGCCCTTGCCCGATGAGGTCGGACGCAAACACTTCGGCCCGGGCGTATTGGCACTGGTGGCGGTTCTGACCGGTATGCTCAAGACCAGCACGAACACCGATGATTTCCCTGTGAAATGAGGCACAACCGGTGAGATATACCCTTAAGCTTACTTTGGAATGGGAATTTTATCTGGCCGGAAACGGTTGCCGAGCCATCAAACGAACCGCCGGTTTGCTATTGGCTTTGTTCCTTGTCGCGGCGGCCGTCTCCTGCGCGCCCAAACAACCATCCCTGCCCGCCGACGTCGAAATCATTCGCGATGTGGAGTACGGCACGGGGGGTGGGCAACCGCTCAAGATGCACGTGCTGCGACCCAGGACACTGCCCGCTGAGCCCATGCCGGTCGTGGTATTTGTGGGCGGGACGAACGACCGTGTCCTGCCGCCGCTGGCCCGTTTGGTGCAACGCGGATACTGCTGCGCCACGATTGAGTTTCGTATAGGCGGACAGGCGACGTTCCCGGCACCGCTGGAGGACTGCAAGTGCGCCATTCGTTTCCTCCGAGCCAAGGCCGCTGTGTATCATCTCAATCCCGACCGTATCGGTGCTTGGGGCCCATCGGCGGGCGGCCATTTGGCCGCACTTCTCGGCACGACAGGGGACATTAAGGAGCTCGAAGGTCAGGGCGGTTGGCCCGATTACTCCAGCCGCGTCCATGCGGTGGTGGATTGGTTTGGATTGTCCGGTGACCTACGGAAGGTCCCGGAGGCTAATCCGGTCAAATATGTCACTCCGGACGACCCGCCGTTTCTGATTATGCATGGCGACCAGGACACACTGGTGCCAATCCAAATTAGTGAGCAACTCCACGCAGCGTTGAATAAAGCGGGCGTCGAGGCGACCTTCAAGGTAGTCCGTGGAGCGGGTCACGGTGGTCCGGCTTTCTCCAGTCGCGAATGCACGGAGCTGCTCGATTCCTTCCTCGACAGGCATCTCAAGGTCAGCCCAAAATTTGGTTTCTAACGGAGCGTGTGTGATGTTCCTCGACCGTAAGTTATCGGGTGTATTGTCTGGCCCAGTTTGAACCATAATCTTTTAATGCCAACATCTTCCAGATATTGCGAAGTTCGGCATCTACGATGTGCCTGAGCCATGGGGCCCGTGGACAACCGTCTTCTTTGCCGAGCAATGGGACGTGGACCCCGGCGAGACGAGCAGCTTACCAACCAAGTAGATGAGTAACGACGGCCGCTTAGAGCTATTTTGAGCGCGTATAGACTATACCGATATGAATTTGATGATTTGCTGATAGGGTCGGTGGCGATACCAAGCAAGATATGATTGATTTGATTTTAGTTTATAGTAGGATAGCACATAGAAGTCAGCTTGGCAGTGTAGCTGGGCAAAGATTGTTTGATAAATTTCGGTTCTTAAGGAGCTAAACCGTGGATAATTCAATAAATCGACGCGAGTTTCTGAGTGCCGGCGCTCTCGGTGCCGGTGCAGTGATACTGGGAGCACAATTAGCCGGCCGGTTCGCAATGGCCGAAGAGAACGAGAATTGGCCTCCAAAAATGCCGCCCGTGAGAATCCATCAGGTTTATATCGGCAGGACAGGCGGCATTTACTTGTCCAGACCAACTGAGGAAATTGATAAGTTTGAGAAATACCTTGCCAACCTGGCCGGCAAGCTCGGTGACGTCAAGTTTGTTGGCGGTGAATTGGTGCCCCCGACCGAGGCACCCCAGGTAGTCGCAAAGCTCGGCGAGGCGGATGGCGTCCTCTTATTTCATCTCAGCGGCCACGGCGGAGATGCCCCCGAGCAGGCAATGCGCCAGATAATCGACGCCGGACTGCAAACAGCCGTCTTCACTCAGCCCTTTAGCGGCCACGGCTGGATGTTCTTCCCCCAGTGGCAAAAAGAAGGCAAGAAAGTTGTCTTGCTGCCGAGTAGCGACTGGGGCGAAATCGACCGCGTTGTTCGGCTTATGCGCGTCGCCCCGCGACTCCGTCAGACTCGAATTATTGTCATACGCGGTCCTATGGGAACGCCGCTGGCTTGCTCGGCTGATGAAATCAAAAAACGCCTCGGCGCAGACATTGTCCCCATTACCGTTGAGCAGACACTCCAGGAGCATAACGCAATTGACATCGAGGAGGCCGAGCAAGAGGCGCAGCGTTATTGGCTTAGCCAGGCCGGTAAAATTGTTGAACCCAGCAGAGAGGAGATTATCAACTCCGCCCGCTTCTATCTTGCGCTGAAGAACATTATGACCGAAGAGCGCGCGCAGGCGGTTACCAGCTCCAACTGTATGGGCGAGCCGGCCAAGGGCTGCCTCGCCTTCAGCAAGCTAAATGACCTCGGTTTGGTCGGCGCCTGTGAAGGCGATATGGACTCGACCCTTACGATGCTGATATTCGACTATGCCTTTGGCGTGCCCGGCTTTATCACCGACCCCGTTTTCGATACCGCAAAGAACGCCCTGATTCATTTCCACTGCACCTCTGCTACGAAAATGGATGGACCGGCCGGCAAGCGCCTCCCCTTTGCCATACGCAATCAAAGCGATAGTCACGGCGGCGTGTCCCTGGAAGTTGAGAATAGAGTCGGCCAGCCAGTAACCTGTGCCAAATTCATCAATCTCGATACTATGATTATCTCAACCGGCAAAATCATCGAGGTTACTCACGATGACCTCGGCTGTCGCACCCAATTTGTTACCGAGGTTGCCGATGCACGCAAGATGTTTCTTAACTGGGGCGCAGGCGTCCTCAAGGGCGACGTAATGACGCTTTTGCATCGAGCGGTCTTTTACGGCGACCGTATGCAGGATATCAAGAACCTTGGTATCTTGATGGGCTTCAATGTCGTTGAGGAAACGTAGCAGTAACAAATAAAATGAGGGGTGCCATTCTGAGCGCCCCTTGTCATTCTGGGCCCCCTTTGTCATTCTGAGCGCAGCGAAGAATCTGGCCTTATCAAAGAGAAATTCTTCGGCTATACCTCATAATGACACTTATCATTTGAAGTGTAACGAAGCGCTAACGTTGAGCTTTGCTGATAAGTTCTATATACCGCCTCTTGTTTCGAAAATTGGCATTTTGAAAATTTGATATTGTTTTGAACTTTTCTTACCTTCTTTTTCCTTCAACATTTGTCATTCAGTATTCAAAATTCGTTATTCTCTCTCTGTGTCTTTCTAATTCTTTATTCGACATTCATTATTCGATATTCTAAATTCCCACCGGCCTAATCACCGGTCGCTTTGTTGCCGCCGACGCCCAGATAATAGCTTGTTACCGGCGATTGCGGATAACCCATCGAAAGGTGCGCCACGTCCGCACGATAAACCGCATCCTGCATTAAACAAACACGGCGGTCGTTGGCTGGAATCGTCGTCGTATAAATACGCAGCTCACCGGGCAGGACGGTAATAAGCTCCTCGCGCCAGTCGCCTATGATGTCAGCCGTCATCGCAGCTCGCCCCTCGATGCCGGATGTGAGAACAGGGCCTTTATATTTAACAATAGATGTCTTGGCGGAGGAAAAGCGACCGCTCATGCTTATGGTTTCCCGCAATAGGTCCGAATCCCAGAAAAGCCAGTTCCTGCACCCGGGGACATCCTCCCCCGTCCCAAGAGGTTTGCCTTTAGCGGAGAACATATAGCGTGCGGTCGAGCCGCCCTTGCGGTCTTCGGTCGCCCAGCATTCCAGGCCGGGCATCAAAGGGTCGATGTCCGCAACCATAGCATCGCCTATATGATAAGTTCGCTGACCGATACTCCAGATTGTCTTTCCCGTCTCGGCCTCGACCAGGCATACCCCCATCCCGTCATCGTGCCACGGCTCAATGGCATAGAAAATCTCCATCCCGGCACGCATCGGGTCGATGTCGGTTACGTAGCATTTGTCGGGGTGGCCCAGGCCGACCGACCACAGGCACGTGCCGTTGTCATCCAGCACGCCTGAGCCAAGCACTACCTCATCTCGGCCGTCCTCGTCGATGTCTGCTGAGTGCATAAAGTGCGCTCCCTGGCTGCGGATGATTGGCGCCTCATCATCGCCCTCCCAGTGCCACAGCCGCTCCAGCTTTCGGTCTTTATACTGGTAGGCATCGACCATCATCAGTTTGTAAGTGCCGCGGGCTGCCAGCAGGCACGGTGTCTTTCCATCTAAATAGGCCACGCCCATCTGGTTGCGGCTGGTCCGGTTGTAATCGCCCAGCCGGCTGTCGCGGCCCGGCCAGTCCGCGCGTGTCCGCTCTACGCCCGTCATACCGTCAAGGATAGATACCCACTCCGGGCCCGTGCGCACACGCCCATCGGCTTCGCGTGCATCCTCCGGGCCGGTCTTGACGGCCACCTCAGCTTTGCCGTCACCATCGAAATCATACACCACGTAAGGCGAATACCAGATGCCCGGCTCAATGCCCGGCCCAAGGTCTTTACGCCAAAGAAAAGTCCCGTCGCTCAAATATGCCTCTAACTTGTAGGTAGTTCCATCGCGGCAAGGACGGCCGGCAGGGTCGATGCTGGTGTCCGGCTGTTTTATGACGAAATCATACACGCCGTCGCCATTGAGGTCGCCAATGCCGAGTTTCTGAATCCCGTATGAGCTTTGAAACTTGATGGATAAGTAATATGGTTTGTTCATATCCTCCGCTTTCAGCGATACCTTCTCAGATGACTCAAGCTCTTTGCCCTCCACTACCGCCCTGACCCAGTATTGTTTATCCCGCCACCCGGCCCCGCCTTCATTTGGCTCATCAATAAAGTCGGTCGTGGCTGTAACAAGCTCTTTGTTAAGTTTCACCGACGCCCCTCCTGCGACCGTCCGATAGACGTTAAATGCCGTCCCCTGGGGGTCGGTTTTGAGCAGACGCCACCCAATATAGACCTTGCCGCCGTCACTCGGCATAACTACCATTCCGCGATTTATCTTTTCATTGATGCGCTCTTTAGCCCAGCCGGTAACTTTTGGCTTGTCCTTGTGCTTTGGATTTAGCGCGGATACAAAATATGCTCGTTCCGCCGGGTCTTGCGCCGCCGCCACAGAAGCGGCAGCGCAAATTAGCAAAAAATTATACAAATTCTTTCTAATCACAAGTTATTCCTTCAGATTAGCCAACATATCGCATAAAAGTTGATACACATCCGGCTCCACTGTTTTAATCTTGGTCGATTCTATCTTCTAATGTTCTCGCCCGCAAGACATGCCTTCTGTGTCTATCTTTTATTATTTGTAATCAGTGCAAATCCGTGTCTGGCTTGTTTTGAATCTTGTCCGCCACTCTGTATGGCGGATTAGGATTTCGATATTCGAATTTTACTCTTTGATTTTGTGTCTAATAAAATACGGTGCCAATCCGTGTCGTTAAATAAAAAGGGCTGCAAGTTTCATTGCCTGCAGCCCCTAATGGTCCCCCGCAGGACCTTTATAGGCACTGCGAGATACGAGTCACGAGAGACGAGCGACGGACTATAGTGTCCTGCGTCTTCGCAGCCAGCCGACCAAGGTAACTCCAATGCCGCCAAGCGCTACTGCCCCCGGAACAGGAATAACTTGAACATTAGGCGAAATACTGAGATTATACAAAGTGACGTGTGTATCAAGCTCGCCTAAAAAATCGTTATTCAAATTAAAAACAAGCTCAACCTCTTGTCCCCACCGACCTGATATGTCAAGGGGGGAACACGTGAAATCCAAATGGTCCTGGCCAGTCAGTATCTGCTCGCTTGAAATGGTAAAGAAGTTTAGGCCATCTAAAGTCGCCGTAAATACGCCTGTCTCAGCAATGTTGCTGATTGTGCCGGAAAAAGAAAGAGTTTCAGAACCAGGGTCAATTGTAAAAACCTGACTTAGGAAAGCATTCTGGATTCTAGGTGTCTCATCTGTATGTATCTCATCCGGAGAAAACTGCACCGAGCCAGAGGTCCATGCAGATACTAAATCATTATGAGTCCACCCGTCTATGATCCCATCTGAGTCCTCATCTGCGAAGCTTGGATTGGTTATATTGGCTATTATCGAATGTGCCGGCAGAAAAAGAAATATGCCGACAAAAATAATCACCCAATAAATGCTTTTCATTGTTTTCCTTCCCTGTAAATTAACTTTTAGGTTTTCTTCATAATTAAATAGCTGAATGGACGAAGCCATTTTTGATTAAAGTTGACTTACGAAGTCTTACACTGCAAAAGTTAAAAAAGACACCTCTTCCTCTCTTTATTTACTTTAGAGCTTTACGGTAGCGGGATTTGTGCCCCCGCTACCGTTAGATTTTAATTCTATAGTGTCCTCCTTCTCCTCAGCCAGCCGACAAGACCCGTTCCTATACTACCCAGCAGGATAGCGCCCGGAGCAGGAACTGGGGCGCAATTGCTCACCTCCACAACAAGGTCTTGATAGTCTTGGTCGTACAGGTTAAGATCTTCCCAGCAGATGACGTAGTTACCGATAGCATTAGCAGAGTAACCAGTATTTCCAGTTATTTTGAATGTCACCATGTGGTCCCAGGAATTCGGATTGAGGGACTGGTCACTGTACCATGTAGTGTGATTGACATTGTCATACAACGCCCACACAAATGAACCCGAGGCGTTGAAAGTCCCGGAGTTGCTTCCCACTACGAAGGGGTTAGTCGAGAACCATGTAAGCGACCCGTCGTCATATCCGAGTTGATGGTTATCGCCCGCATATTTTGCTACGGCCGTTGCTCCTCCATCTGTTTCATACCAGAGCTGGTCGGCCGTGTATGGGGTGTCTGCGATTCGGGTCGTGTTACCCGCGCCATAGAGTCCGTTCAGGATGGTGGCTAAATCCGTGCCAGAGCCGTCCCCCCCAACAGGATTTACATAAGTAAAGCCTGCATTTGTGGTCCCGGCCATTGCAAACGTAAGTGCAAGACCTATCAAAATTGTTAACACTTTTTTCATTTTCATACCTTTCCTGGAAAATTTTCTTACTAAAATGGGTTCCCAACCATATATCACAAAAAACCAGGGCAGGAGAGAGTCTCATACTCTCTCCTGTCGTTCGTGCTTAATCAACCTAATTTACACTTCTGCATCTCTTTATTTAGAGTGTCCTGCGTCTCCTCAGCCAGCCGACAAGGACTATACCAATGCTTCCCAACAAGGTAGCGCCCGGTGCAGGGACTATCTCAACGAGCATACTTTGCTTCTCGGTTCGAATGCTGCACTCGAAGAGGTTCATCACGCGGACAGAGCCGATCGTGAGACCGGCATTCTTCGTGGCATCCGTATAGAACTTGTCCTCCAGCGAATTATCACCATCGACCCAGCTCTTGCCTTCCTCGCTCTCGATGTACCAGATTACGTGCTGCAGGGAATCGGCCGAAGCAATTCGCGGTGCCGCACCTCCACTGGTGTCATATGTATAGCCGGCAAGCGCCTTATTTATAAACTGGTGGTAGAGGTAAGCTGTCTTCGGGTCCAGACTATCGACGTCGTTTGTGCCATCGCCATTGAGGTCCATATCCTGGCCTCCAATACCACCACCGATTGCATAAGTGTCAAAGTCAACCCAGTAATACACTTTATCAGGATCGTAGTATTCATTCTTTTCAACACAAAACGTCTCAAATTTCCCGGCCGACTCACCCAGACTGGCAGCCACCCACGGCCACGGATAGTTAGCGGTATCGTATGGTTCCGCTAAAAACTCGCCGCCATTGGTGCTTCCATAGCTGTCTGTAACCACTATTTTGTAGTCTGGGCCTGCCAAAGCAGACCCGCCCATCAGAAAAAAGGCAAGCAATACAAAAACTATTTTCCTCATTAAATTCTCCTTTCATTAAACTTCAACTAACTAAAACACTACAGCGTCCTGCGCCTCCTCAGCCAGCCGACAAGACCCGTTCCTATACCGGTCAGCAGAATAGCTCCAGGGGCCGGAACGACGTCAGCGCGACTGGGGTTCCATGTTCCAGCAGTAATAGTCCAGCCGCCGCTCCACACGGCGTGAGCGCTTTCCGCTATCTCATCCTTCCCACTTTTGAACGCGACAAAATCGAATGCAAAGGTGTTTGATATATCTCCCGCGAACTTGATGTTCCACGTCAGGTTGTCCAATGATGTCCCTGAGGCAGAAGCGAGTGTTGGATTTATTCCGCCATTATTCTCATAGAGTAATGACCATCCACCGGCACTAAATCCTGAGTGTGTTGGGGTCTCAAATGAATCGCCGGCACTCACCATATTCACTGCGACTAGGTCAAAGTTACCTACGCCACTCTCATTGAACGCTTGTGTCCAACTGTCTCCTGTGCCCGGTTCCCCACTGTCTGTGAAATTCGCAACTGCCATATTCGACAATAAGGCAACTGCCACGCAAATTGTCATTAACTTTTTCATATTCTATTTCCTCCTAACAAAAGATTTAAGTTTTATGTCATACGTTTGTAACGGACGAGCGGGCGGAATAAGCCCTTCCCTCCCGCTCTTATCTTCACATTACAAGATGTTTTATGTTTTTCTATGCAAGTATTGTGCGTCTTCGCAGCCAGCCGACCAGGCCAACACCAATGCTGCCTAACAAGATAGCACCCGGGGCAGGAACGCAGACAAGCATATCCTGAGCACGAGTTCCATCCGAATTGTATAGGTTCAAAACGGCCACAGCGATTTGCCCGGCGTTGTCAGCAAATGGGTTGGCATAGGGTATTTGGTTATAGAACTTCAAGTTACCGGGTATGCCGCCTTCTCCTTCTAGGTACCAGATTGTCTGCTGGAGGATCCCCGCATCGGCGCTACGATTACCCGCTGGATCCCAGTCATAATCATCGAGTGTCTGACTTTGAAACTCATGATAGAGCCAAGCAGTGCCCACGGAAAGTGGGTCGCCGTTTGGGGGTTGGGACCCCATTATCGCCCTATCGTTAAGAACTGCGTTATACGTCCCTGGTATGCTGACAAATTCCTGTGTTTCTATGCAGAATGACTGGAAGGAGGGGTCATAGTTTCCGATGTTGCTTGTGCTGGCATCGTAGTACTGCAAAACCCACTGCAAGTCCACAGAAGGCGATAAAGTGAACTCGCCCCCGTTGCCTGAGTAATACCCCGCTACACGATTTACCGTGACTGTAGGCCCGGCAAGTGCCGAACTTGACAATAACGCACAAATTGCTAATGTTAACAATAAACGTTTCATTTGTTTTCCTCCCGAAATAAGATTTTCTGTAATTGGGCAGGTTTAGAAATATCCTGCCTTATAACTTAACTATTTTGGCCGCACAGAACACCTGCACGGTTTTTTTCTGCCGCGTCCATTGTTGTTTATCAGAACGCGGTTGGTCTTGTTGCATAGGCCTATCTCCTTCCTGCCGATCACTGGCACAGTCGGCTATTTTTGACCTGGCCGGTCATAAAGTTGACAATTTATATTCTCTGTTCTTCCGCTCTTGCCGCACAGACCAACTGCACGGTTTTGTTCTGCCGCGTCCGGCCAGATATTACTATCTGTCAGGCCGCAGTTCATCTTGTTGCATAGGCACTTCTCCTTTCCTCCGATCACTGGCACGGTCGGCTCTTTTTGACCTGGCCGGTCATAAAGTTATTGTTTCCTTTTTATCCTTCCGTACCTCTATGTTTTTCTCTTCTGGCCTCAAAACCAATAAATGAGCCGACCCAAGACCGGCCAGTGATCTTGGGGCCGGCCCCTAATTCATATCGCCCCTCTTCTTGCCCCTTAGGGGCAGGGGGGCGTTTATTCTCCGCCAGGTCTGGCCGCTGATCACTGGCCGCCAAACCCAGCCAATTGGAGGTAAAATGATGAAACGGATTTTTGCTTTCGTTGCTGTCAAAACGCTCATTTTTCAAGACCATTATCTATTGCAGCGATTGGTCGCCGCGTTAATTGCCGGCTGGGCCTGACACTCGGGTGATCACTGGCCGACTGACAAACCCAGCTTGGAGTAAGAGTAGAGTAGAAAGTAGAATAGGAGAAATCCGATTCAATTATTGCATCGCGTCGGCTCGATAGATTACCTTCCCGAAGGTGCAATCTGTCTATACCCATCACGGCGGCCATCCGCCGTGCCTGTCTTCTGCCGGGCCTGGCAACCGGGCGATCACTGGCCGACTGACAAACCCAGCTTGGAGTGAAAGAGTGATAACCGGACAAATGTAGGAGTGCGTTTTCTTCTCTATTTATGATTTCATTCTGCCCGGTCCCGCAGCGCGCTTTTATAGCGGTTATCTCTTTAAGGCCGAGCAGCTCACAAATCACTCGATGAAATTGACCATCATCTATGTCCTCAGGCAGCACCAATTTTACGCCTAATGCACGGGCCGCTACTTCCTGTTCGCGATTGCCCGATTCAATAAAAGCAATCGTCGGCATCCCTGGCTTGGCATTTATTACTCGCCTCAATAGCTCCCCGTCCCCCATATCAACTAAGTCCCATCGGCTTATCAGTGTGAGTATCTTTTCCTGCCGCAAACACTTGATTGCCTGGCATCCTCTATCTACTAAAAGAAATGTTAGAGGCAGTTGTTCAAGAACAATGCTTCTGTCTCTTATATTTGCCGCTAAAATGTCTATTTGCTCTATTGGCATCGAAGATACTTTCTCAACGTAAAATGATTCCCTTCATCTTTTTTGTCTTATTCAAATTCATTAATTTAATTGCAACCACCGTGCCGCAACTAATCTGTACCGGACAAAAAAGTTGTAAAGTGTTTCCGTTAATATAGATATAAATGTAAAAAATTTTTGCCGATGTCCCTGCCTTATCAGGTGAGATTGTAGATTTGTCACAGTCCTGTAGCCGGAAGAAATGCAAGCGCTAAGAACATAAGCTCTTATGTCTGAATTGTCATTTCGTCAAGATTTGACGATTCGGCAACCCTTGTTCTTATATGCCGATATTTGTCCGAGCTGGTTTTGCTTTTTTGCAAGCTCACGGCAACTTATGGGCGCAATACGCCCATTGAATTGTAAGAAAAACAAAACGAGAAAAAATCAGGTGTGTCTGTCGCTGACAACTATGTTTAATATCGCGCTGATTAAAAAAGCATCTTCGGAGTTTATGGCCCTTTGTAGTTGGGCTTCAGCGAATATTTATCCATAAGCCGAACCAACCTGCGATAACCTATCCCTAATAGTTTAGCGGCGTTAGTTTTCCGCCCTCTTGCTGCGGCTAAAGCTTCTATTACAGCGAACTTATTAACTTCATCGAGAGATTTGACCTTCCCTGATGCAGCCGTCAGCGGCTCACCGATGAATACATTCACCGGCAGTGCCTCCAAGTCAATAACATCCGACTCGCTCATAACGTAGGAATGTTCTATAACGTTGGCAATCTCTCTCGCATTGCCGGGCCAATCATAACTTAAAAGAACCCTCTCGCTGCGTTCTGATAGCTTTTTGCCGGGCTCATCATATAATTCTGCCTGTTTCTGCAAAAAGTAATTTGCAAGAATTAGAATATCCTCTCTTCGCTCGCGTAAAGGCGGGATTGTAAGCTGGACGGTATTTAGCCGAAAATACAAGTCCGCCCTGAAAGTCCCTTTTCGAACCATATCTTTCAAGTCCTGGTTGGTAGCGCTGATTATTCGCACATCTACCTGATACGTTCTGGTCGTCCCTACGGGCACAACGCAGCAATCCTGCAAAACCCTCAGAAGTTTTGCCTGTAAATTTGATTCAAGCTCTCCGACTTCATCCAGCAGGATGGTGCCCCCGTCCGCAGCCCTGAAAAAACCGAGCGTGTCACTGATTGCCCCGGTAAAAGCCCCTTTGACATGACCGAACAACTGGCTTTCAAAAAGCTGGCCTGTCAAAGTTGTGCAATCCACCGGAACGAACGGGCCATCCGCTCGCCGGCTTTGTTCATGTATCTTTCTGGCTACAACCTCTTTTCCTGTGCCAGTTTCCCCGATTATTGTTATAGAACATTCCCGCTCGGCTATTATCTTTATTATCTCTGATAGCGACTTGTATGCCTGTGACTGCCCCACAAAATCCGGCTTCAATTTATCAAAACGAAGACGCCCTTTCCCGTTTTGCGGTAGAACACATCCGTTTTCACTCTTCATCTTCACACTCCTCCTTTGGCGGGCAGCCGACAATCTCTTCTCAGTAATCTGTTTTCGCGTTCTTTTTCCGACTGCCCATAACTATACCTAATAAAATCCCGAAGCCGATGCAAAAAAAGCACCATCTTCCTCGCTCTGACCCTGCAGCCAAATACTCTGCCTGCGTTGCCAGCGCATGGTTATTAGGTTCCGTAATTATGTCCGGTTATTTGCCCTGAAGTCCCGCCTCCTTGCTTTACTGTGCTTCAAGTTAAGCATTTGTATTATACGATAAGTGAGTCCCAAAAATCAAGTGGAAACTACGGGATTTTGCAGGGTTTTTAAAAATTTTTCCTCATTTTTGGGCTAAAAAACGCTATTGCACAAAAAACCGTTTGGCGCTGGTTGAAAGGGGGTTAATTGAAATGGGCAGGGGCGGAGTTGAACCGCCGACACGCGGATTTTCAGTCCGCTGCTCTACCGCCTGAGCTACCTGCCCTCAGGTTTTAACCATATAAGATTAGCAAAAAAAACTCTCCTTGCAAGAAAATTGCCCTATTCCTTCCAGCTAAATCTGTAGCTTGGTTTGTCCAAAACCTGCCCTGATGTTATGATTAGACCATTTAGAAAGGCGGCGCTGTGTCGAAAAGACTGCTTTTGTTGCCCGTTTTTGTCTCGCTGCAATTTCTTGCAGTTGTTTGTGCTTCTGCTCTCCCCACCGGCCCCCGCCAGTTCATCGAGTTGGATGCTGAGACCATCGAGGACAAAATCCGAGGCGGCCTTCTCGGCCAGCTCCTCGGCAACCTCAACGGCCTCCCTCACGAAAATAAATACTACGACCAGCCCGGCAATGTAGAAAATTACATCCCTGCTTTGCCCGATGGCGCCCGCACAGATGATGACACCGACATCGAATGGGTGTATATCGTCGCCATACAACGCTCCCCGACCGTCTTTCTCTCGCCGCAGCAAATCACAAATCTTTGGAAAACTCACATCAATGACCATATCTGGTGCTCCAATCTTTATGTCCGCCGTCTGATGGACATTTGTCTCGACCCGCCGCTGACGGGCAGCACCGCTCTCAATCCCTGGGCCGATTTCAACATCTCAGGCCAGTTCGTCTGTGAGACCTTCGCACTTCTCGCCCCTGCAATGCCGCAGACCGCCGCCCAAATCGCCCTTCATTACACCCACGTTAGCATCGATGGCCTGCCCGCACAGGCGACCCAGCTTTTTGCCGCTATGATTGCCACAGCTTTCACGACAGACAATATCGACAAAATCCTTGATGCCGGCCTTGCCTCCATCGACCCCAATTGCCTCCTTCACCAAATCGTAACTGACGTCCGCTCCTGGCAAAAACAATACCCGGACAACTGGCGCACAACCCGCGGGCTAATCAGGGATAAATATACTCTTTATGAAAACAGAACTCGCAACCAGAATGGCTGCGAACTCTGCACCGCCGCCACAGTCGCCGCCTTGTTGTATGGACAGGGTAACTTTGTAAAAACCTTAATCCACGCATTCAACTTTGGCTGGGATGCCGACAATAACGCCGCCACCGCCGGCACAATCGTTGGCGTTGTTATTGGTTATCGCTGGATGCAGCAGCAAAATTGGCAAATCAAAGACCTCTACCGCAACACCACAAGGCCCGGTATGCCCGATGACGAAACGATAACTGCCTTCGCCGACCGAATAATCGAAATCGCCTACCGAGTCATAACCGAAAATGGTGGCCAGAAACTCATTCGTCCTGGCAAGACCGTCTTTCGCATTCCCATCCAGCAGCCGGCCAATATCGAGCCGCTCTCCGACCCCAACAGCCGGCTCGTCCTCTTGCGCTCTAAACTGAAACCGCAAATTTTGTCTGACCTTGCAGATAATGCTTCAATTCAAAACCAGGCCCGCGCCGGCTATCTGGCAATCTGCCTCGGCCTGGCAGATTATCTCAAAACGAACCACCCCGACCACTGGCCCAAGCTTTTAGCCGCTCTGCAACAGTATCCCCAGCTGCTCGATTGTCTGTTTACTGGTTCTGTCGGACCCCGTGGTGACGAGATCCGTAAGGCCGCTGCCGCCGCCGGCCTCAAAAAACCTCCACCCAGATAACCTCACTTTTTCTTTCGGTAGGGCAGACAGTAGCCCGCCAATCACTCATTTCCCGAATTTATTCGGCGGTTAGCCCCCGGCTTTATGCTGGGCGCCCCATCTAAAATTATTTTACTATTTTATTGCCCAACAGCATGGTCATCTGGTAATATTAAGCCAGCTATTGTTAAGGTGTATGCTTTCTTACCTCAAAGTCTACCCCTGATAAGAAGCCAAGAGAATCATTATTGTTGGCCTTTGGGCCTAAGGAGAACATTGTGGAAAAAGGTAAAGTGAAGTGGTTCAATGAAAGAAAAGGTTTCGGTTTTATCACGCCTGATAACGGAGGCAAGGATTTGTTCGTTCATAAAACCA
Organism: uncultured Pirellulales bacterium; assembly: GCA_964554425.1. Taxonomy (GTDB): domain Bacteria; phylum Planctomycetota; class Phycisphaerae; order Sedimentisphaerales; family Anaerobacaceae; genus CAYWXK01. Next base: position 16,951 of record CAZKOQ010000005.1, read on the forward strand.
ATATCGCCTCGGGTTCGCTTACAGAAGGTCAGGCAGTGGAATTTGAGCCCGCCGAGGGACGCAAAGGGCCGGAAGCTACAAATGTGCGTCCGTGCTGAGTTGAAGCACAATAACGCAAAAATCACAGACCCCCTCAAGAAAACCGGGCATTTTTTCCTGAAGGAGACGCTGAAAAAAACAGAGACGGTAGTTAAATTCCTGATTCAGATATTTTTAGCAGGACGCCGCGCCTTCCGCGGGTCGCAGGTAATCTGACGCCCCGTTATAAGCCGGGCAAAAACAATTAGCTGTTCTCAATCTGATTAAAAGCAGGACTGTTTGTATTCTGCATTTCAGGCCGGTCAAAGCAGAATTCGGGATTCTGCACAAATGTGGTTTGTCAATTAAGGTGAGGCGGTCAAAAAGGTTCAGATGGTTTAGTTTTGGAAAAGGAATTTGAAATGAATATCTATGTGGGTAATCTGGCGGCTGAGACGACAGAAGATGATTTGCGTCAGGCATTTGAGTCTTTCGGTCAGGTCGAATCGGTCAGCATCATCAAGGACAGGTTCAGCGGCGAATCGAGGGGCTTTGCATTTGTAGCGATGCCATCTCACACCGAGGCACAAGCAGCGATTGAAAAGATGAACGGCACTGATTTGAAAGGGCGGACTATCACCGTCAATGAGGCCCGCCCCAGGGTGGAGAGACGCGGGGGTGGTGGTGGTGGACGGCGGGGTTTTGGCGGCGGCGGCGGGGGTCACCGAAAAGGAGGCGGCAGGGGAGGCTATGGCGACCGCGACCGCGGCCGAGGCGGGCGACGATTCTGATAACCGATTCCGCCGGAACATCTACTTCGCATAGAATTGATTAAGCTGTGATAATGCAGATAGGCAGCATTACTTTGTTATAGATTGCCTGAGGGATTACCGTGTCAATCTGGCCTGCTCCGCTGTAGTTATCCTTTCCTTCTGGTGGACTCCATGCTCGGCGTTCTCGGCTCGACCGAGCTCGCCGAAGTCAACGATGAGAAACACGGCTTAATACGGCTCATAAGAATTAAATGCTCTTTGTGCGAGCGTCAGATTTGCTCAGAATGACCCGCTTGTCATTCCTGCGGCCTGTCCCGATGTTGTCTGTCGGGGAAGCAGGAATCCAGTTTTCCGTTTGTCCATCAAACGTTCCGTGGTTTGTCCTGAGCGCAAAGATTTTCTATGATCCGTATAAATAGCTTTTGCTACAAGGCCAAAACAATAGAAAAATCGTAACTGTTCACGGTAGCAAAGTGGCGTTTTTGGGTCATTGCGAGGCCTTTAGGCCGAAGCAATCTCAAATTTCCGCAGCAGATAGATTGCCACGCTCGGCTGCGCCTTGCTCGCAATGACATAAAACGGCCAAAATTTAGCATTTTAGTCCGTGAAAGCTTACGAAAAATCAAATTTATACGCCCAAAAACCGCATTTTTGGCATAAAAGGCGTCCTCAAAAAAGTTTTTTAGAAAAAATCACAAAAATCGAAAAATTTACTTGACAATATTAACTCTGTATCATAGAGTGCTCTGTAGTAATTAAGTCGGATGTTTATAAACTTGTTTTTTGGAGACCATTTTTATGAGTGTATCCTATGAAGATGCAAAAGAGTCATTGACTGTTATTAAAGCCGTAACAGCCCAAACTCGCAAGGCCGTCGCCTCCGCTTACGCTGCCCCATTACTCATCCTTTGGGGCTCTATATGGGTCGTCAGCTTCGTTTTAGTCCACTTCTATCGCTACTGGGCCGGCTATATCTTCAACGCTTTCAACACGATTGGGGCCGTCGCCACCTTGTGGATATGCCTTCGCTGGCGAGCAAAGGCCGCAACAAAAAGCCCAACCTCACAAACGCTCGCTTGGCGCATCCTCGGATTCTGGGCACTCTTAGGCGTCTATATCTGGCTCTGGCTTTGGTTGCTCCCGCCTTCCAGGGGGATTCAGGTCTGCGTCTTCATCTCTACCGTCGCTATGTTTGGCTACGTCGTGATGGGATTATGGTTTGGAAGCTGCTTTATGCTCTATCTGGGCTTAGGTGTAACGGCTATAACCATCTTCGGATACCATTTTCTCCCCGCCTATTTCTTCTTGTGGATGGCTGTAATGGCCGGCGGCTCATTATTCGGAACAGGCCTTTATATCCGTATTCGCTGGAGATAAGATGACTATGTTCAATGACCTTATACACCAGCCGGCTCGACTGCAAATAATGTCCGCCCTTGTCACTCTTGACCACGATGAGCAGGTTGACTTCGTCTATTTACGCCGGCTGCTTAAGCTTACCGATGGCAATCTCGGCGCTCACCTGGCCAGGCTTGAAGATGCCGGCTACGTCAAGATTGATAAGACCTTCGTCGCACGTAAACCGCGCACCTTTATCGGCGCAACAGGTAAAGGCAGGGACGCCTTCGCTCAGCACATTGCTGCGCTTAAACAAATCATTGGAGGCAACAAAAAATGAAATAGAATCGAGCGTTCTCAAGAAATGGACAAATAATGTCAACAAAATATATTTTATCAAAATACAATGAAAGGAGCGTCAAATGAGTAAGTCAAAATTTTATCTACCGTTACTGTTGGCTGTCTTCCTGGTGGCCGCTGTCGCCGTCGTCGAAATCTATGCACAATCAACCCCAGCTAAACCGTCCTTTGTCATCAGTAAGGTCGAGTCGCAGGTCGTTCTCTACACCCTCTATCGCGGCGATTACAGCAAAATAGGCCCAGCCATCGGCAAGCTATTCGCCCTCGCCGGCCAAAAAGGGATAATCCCTCGCGGCCCTGTCTGCTGTGCTTATCTGAACAATCCAAAGAAGGTATCCAGCGAGCACTGGCTTACTGAAATTCGCATCCCCGTCGGCAAAGAGGCCCTCAAGCTCGCCGGCACGCTCGGCGATTTCACTGATATTAAAATGCTTCCCGCCCAGCAGGTTGCCGCCGCAGAAAAAACCCAAGGTATCGCAGACCCAGGCCCTATCTATGAGAGTCTTTCTATCTGGATTTTCAAACAGGGCTACATACTCGATGAAGGTTTTTCTGAAATCTTCCTTACGGATGCTGCGGCAGCAGACTATTCTCAGATGAAAACAAAAATTATTGCATCTATCACAAAACTCTCTGAGCCCGGCCGATAAGTTTTTCGATAAGATTGCTCTGACCTTGGCAAGCTCGCCAGAATAGTGCTTCATCGCTGCGTTATTGAGGGGGCTTCCTTGCAAGCTCCATAAAGCCTTGTTCTACGAAGCCCCTTCTTGCCGCCGCTCCTGTCCGGCTAAAATACCTGACGTGGGCAGGGACAAGGGATGCTCCAGACGTGCCGCTCAAGATTTTCAACAAAGCAAGATGGTCTCTAAATCATTTATTCCCTGGGAGGGTTTCCTTGTGTATTCTGTCGCGTAAGCCAGCCGGGTCGTATGAATGGTTAATAGCCGTATCGTATGTTATTTCCCCGGCCTCATACAGCTCGATAAGGGAGTCATCCATCGTATGCATGCCCTTTTTGCGGCCCGTCTGCATAATATTAATCAAAAGATGCAGTTGGCGGTCGCGTATATGCTTTCTTGCGGCGGCGTCCATGATGAGCACTTCTGTTGCAAGCCTTCTATTCTTTTTGTCCGCCGAAGGAACAAGTCTTTGTGCCACAATGCCATACAAACAATTAGCCAATTGTGTGAATATCTGTGGCTGCTTATTTTCAGGAAATATGGACACAATCCGCTCAACTGTCTGAAACGCATTCGGCGTATGGCACGTGGCAATAACTAAATGCCCTGTTTCGGCTGCTATAAGAGCGGTTTCTGTTGTTTCGAGGTCCCGCATCTCACCAATACATATTACGTCGGGGTTCTGACGTAGTACATGCGTCAATGCACTCGAAAACGATTTTACATCCGTGTGTAATTCCTGCTGAACAATGATTGCCTTTTTCTGTTTGTGTATATATTCGACGGGGTCCTCGATAGCGATTATTTTGCAGCGGCGCTCACTGTTAATTATGTCTATCATAAAGTTCAAAGTTGTGGTCTTGCCGCTTCCTGTGGGCCCGGTCAAAAGAACTAAACCGCTTGTCAATCGCGTAAAATCTTCAACTTGTTCCGGTAATCGGAGTTCTTCCCGCGTTTTAATATGGTCCATCACCGGCCGAATTGCCATTTCAGGATTAGCTGCATGGTAATATATTGAAACTCGAAAACGCCCTAAATTCGGTTCGTATAGCGAACAACAAAGCTGCCAATTCCGCTCGAAGGTCTTCTTTTGCTCTTCGTTCAAAAGCTCCAGACATAAATGGGCAGTATCTTCGCGCGAAAGAGGAGGCCGGTCAGCCAAAACTATTTCGCCGTTTATCCGAAACATAGGCGGTAAGCCGGCTACAATGTGAATGTCAGAGGCGTTTTCCCGCCGAGCAAGTGTTAATATACGTTGCATTTCCACCGATATAGGCATAATCTTTTACCTTTTGAAAAGCTTGCTGAAAAAACCCCTCCTACCAAATTTCTTTAATGCCGTTTTGGCTGTATTCCAATCAGGGCGGAGTCTAATGCTCTGTTCCAAAGTGGCCCGTGCTTCCGGGAAACCGAGTTTGGCCTGGCAGCAGCCCAGCTCATACCATGCAAGCGCCGACTTTGGGAAGACTTTTACCACCTCATTGAGATAACCTATCGCGGCAGAGTAACTTCCTTTCTTCCGAAGCACACGGGCGGCCTCTAATTTAATGATAGGCGCAGCATTACCTGCGATACTTATGGCTTTACTAATGCAGTTGTCTGCTATCGGGCTTTTCCGATTTAGCAGCACCTCGGCTCTGGCCAGCCAAACACGCGGCGTTACGTTGTCTTTGCTGATTGAATTGTCAGAGTAGGAAATCGCTTTTTCGGCCTTTGCGTCGCGCAAGCACGCCACCGCCTTGGCCGCAAAAAGCTCCGGATGCTCCGGAAATAATTCTAACGCCTTGTCTGCCCAAACTGTTGCCTCACGGTATTCTTCCAGCTCAATTAGCATAAGCACCTGACCGACCCACGCATCAAGAGCCGTGCTGTTGTTCTCAAGGACTCTGGAATAGTTTCGCAGCGCAAGCTCGAAATCGCCGGCAAGCCAATACCTCAAGGCCTCCTTATTAAAATAGTCTGCATCACGAACAGGTTCGCCTTGAGAACGTTTGGGCTGCGGACTTGTTTCACCAAACTCAAGCTGTGAAAAACGGTCCATTTTAGTCTATCTTATAAAACCTCGTCTCGATAAAGGCCACCACCGCATAAAAGCTCTGGCTTCAATTTCGCTGGCTTTTACCAAACAGACCTGGCTAATATGGGTGCTGCTTAGTGTTATACCATGAGCATTGATATTATATTGCACGCTTACAAAATAGCTATCTTGCGGAACTGTAACAGAGAAATTCATCCCCCTTAACCAATGCGGAACCAGATACTTCTCTGTGTCTAATTGTTGACCATTGACTGCAAAAACGCCATCATCAATCTGGACTTGTTCTCCGGCAAGCCCGACTATTTCTCCAATTATTGTATCCCTGCCATAACCGGCTATACTCTCATAACCTGTCAAAATAACCGGGCGTATAAGGACCAGAGAGCCGCGAGGCAAAAGATTTCCCTGTTCCGAGACGCGTCGGGCCAGCAGATAATCGCCGGCTTTAACGTTATGATAAGGGACAGTTAAATTTGAGTATCCTCCTGTAACGTAAGGAAACAGTATTCGCGGAGCAAACCTATAAGCAAGCGTCAGAACAATTAACACAAGGATGAACGTTGCTATTTTTTCTCTTATGTTAGCTAAATCTTTGAGAAGTCCATATTGCAGCGCGATACCTGCATGAATCCCAATTGCCAATCCGAGGCAGATAAATCCCGCGGTGCTGCCATAAAGAAACAAGGCAGACAGAATCAATGTCAACCACGCAAAAAAATACCAGCGAATTTCTTTGAAGCGGTTTTGCACTATATGAGCAAGTCCGGGTATAATGGAAAGAAAAAGCCCCAAAAGACTATCACTGAAAATCTCCTTCATCCAGGGTGGAAGTTGCAGTTTTATATTTTGCTGGGGAATTAACTTTCCTTGACGCGCCAGCCTTAGTGTGCTGCGAAATGGTTTTTTCCAGCTCGGCATCCGCGGCGGATGAACATCTATCACTGACGAGTCAATTTCAAGAACAGCACCACATTTGACGCATCTTTTTTGGCCCGGAATATTCTCGAATTTGCACCTTTCGCATCTCATTGAATACTATTCTTCCGTTTTTAAGTCTTGCTCAAGGTTAATCCGTGCCTTAATTTCCGGCTCATAATATTCGCTTGTTGGCTGCTGGTCTAAGACCTTGCCGATGATTCCGGTCAACCATTTCGAATATACTGTGCAGCTTTTTCCCTTAGCACCTTTTACATGGACCTTAACTTCGCCGGTTTTGGATATGGTAATTTCAATCTCGTGTTGTGCCATAATTTAATCCACCCACCTGCGAACATGTATGCGAATACTCTCGTCTTCCATAACTTCCTCGTTCACTATTTGAAACTCCTTGTTTTTCAGCTCCCTTACCACCTTGTCATAAACAAAACATTGTGTCAGTCTTTGAGTGAATTCCTCCGCTATTTGTTTCAGTTCCGCCTCGCTGTGTCCGGTTCCTCTTGCACATACGCTGCATCGGCCTCGTTCGTCACGTTTTACGCGTAGTTCTATCGCCCCTTTTGTAAGGACGATTTCCTGGTCTGTTGCCATACTTTCTGACAACACTTCGCTGTCGGAAAGCTCGACCTCTACGCTTCGCTCAATGTTACGCTGTTTTTGTTCCACCGTTTCATTAGCTGATTCCTTTACTAATAGTCCCGTAGCAGCAGCCGCACTGGCAACCGCGGCGGTAATTGCCGCCCAATTTCCTATTATTACTGGTGTGAGGATTAATATTGCACTCATCGGCCTTTCCTTTCTGTTTTACAATTTCGCACTTTTATATTTCTAATCTGCGTCTCTCTTCACCGGCCTCACCCGCAGCTTCCGCGCTCGTTGCCGGCCGGGCCCGGCCTTCAGACCATTTGCGAAGGGCATCAACATCTTCACTCATTGTCTTTGATAAAGGCACTGTCTGTCGTAAGCTCGCAAGTAATTGTTCCGTTGTTAGTTCCTGCTTTTCATAAAAAGCATTGAACATTGCGTTTATTATAGACTCCTCGATTTCTGCGCCGCTGTATCCTGCCGATGACCTTGCGAGAGCATCGAGGTCATACTTTGATGTCTCCATCTTCCGTTTGGCTAAATGCACCCGGAATATCTCTTTGCGTTCTATAAATAAAGGCAGGTCAACAAAAAATATCTCATCAAAACGCCCTTTTCGCAGCAATTCCGGGGGAAGCATTGAAACATCATTGGCAGTAGCCACTACGAAAACAGGGGACTTTTTTTCGGATAGCCAGGTTAAGAATGTGCTGAAGACACGCGCTGAAGTGCCGCCGTCGGTAGCCGCTCCGCTGCTGCGGGATCCGCGAAACGCCTTGTCAATCTCATCTATCCAGAACACCACAGGTGAGACCGACTCCGCGACTTTAATGGCCCTGCGGATATTCAGCTCGGAAGAACCCACAAGACTTCCAAAAACACGCCCTACATCAAAACGAAGAAGCGGAAGCTGCCAAACGGTGCTTATCGTTTTGGCCATCAGGCTTTTACCACATCCTTGCACGCCGAGAAGCAAAATTCCTTTTGGCGACGGCAATCCAAATGCGCGGGCCTGGTCGGTAAATGCAACCGAACGCTTATTAAGCCAGTTTTTCAGCGCATCCAGGCCGCCCACCGAATCCATTTTTTCCGCGGCATCATAGAATTCCAGCAGGCCGCTCTTGCGGATTATCTGCTTTTTCTCGTTATTGATTACCTCTAAGCTTGCTCCTCCGAGGCCGCGGTTCTGAACCAGGGTTTTTGCCAGAACGTTCTCTGCTTCCGACAGCGTAAGCCCCAGCAATGCGTGGACTATTTGTTCGCGGGTTTTGCCGTCTATTTTCACGTTCAGTTTTGGATTGTCTTTGACCTCCTCAATGACCCTGTCTAAAAGCACGGCGAAATCTTTTTCAGCTGGCAAATCGAAATCAACTAAGGTTACGTCCTTTTCCAATTCCCCAGGTATGTCAAACATCGGGCTTACAATAACTATCGTTTTATAAGTATTCTTAAGCGATGAGGCCACCTCACGCAATCGGCGAATTACAGAGATATTTTGCGACTTGAGGAAAGGGTGAAAATCTTTGAATACGTAAAGAGCGGGGTCCACATGCTCAATAACATTGGTAAGCGCCACAAGGGGGTCCTGTGTCGCGGTGTCCCTGTGTTTCTGCGCTTGAATATTGGTCCCTGCCGGCACAAGACCTGTGTTAATTGACCACTCGAATACATTCTTTCCGAGTCTTGCGGCGATTCTTGAAACCTGTGTTAATACCCGCTGCTCTTCCCAGCTTATGACGTATATCAATGGGTAGCGAGCCCTGATTAATATCTCCAGCTCGCCCATCTTTTGTGTGTCGGTTGAGGCGATTGTCATTTGTTCACTTTTTTTTGTTGGTTTGGTTTCCGCCATTTTCTTTTGTCTCCACGGCGCAGGATACTGAGCTGTTATTGGGGTCCACTATCTGCGCCACTTCCAAAAGCGTTTCATCCGGTGTAATCATTACCACTCGACCATTTTTCAATATGCGTATCTCAAAGTCGCCGGGTTTTCTTTTGTATGGTTTATTTTTCATCTAATCAGCCGCAATCCCATATCTCCCGCCAAATCTACGGCAAGTTGCATATCTTCTTTTTTAAGGTATCCTTTCGGGGCCGAAACCGCTTCTGCCGGCGGTATATAGTTGCCTCGAAGGCTCAGTTTTACCTGTGGTATATTTTCCGACAGCCATCTCAGTATCGGTTTAAGGCAGCATTCGCTATGGCCCGGCATAACCAGGTGGCGAACTATTACATCCGCATGTTTATAAGCTTTTAATATGTTTTCTTTTGCTGCCGCCACGTAATTTTCCGCTCCGAGCAAAGCCGCCGCACACCTGGAATTCCCACATTTAAGGTCCGCAAGATAAATATCAGCCAATCCAGTTATCAGCTTATCTACTATATCATTATAATACATATTGGAGTTCCACACCACTTTGATTTTTGAATCTATACGGCCAAGTAATTCCAGAATTCCATATAGATTCACCGCAGGTTCGCCGCCCACTAAATTAAGTGTTTTTGCCCCCTGGCTCTGACGATATGCAATCCGCTTGACCGTATCATCAACGTTCATCTCCTCTGCCGCCCCTGGCTGCTCGTTCCATTCCGACACCACGCAGAACTCGCACCTTAGATTACATCCCGTAAAATGAATTTGTTGTGTTGGTATCAGCTCGGATTCCTCGCCAAAGTATAGCATTTCTCGAAAACATCGCACCGAATCATCCAATCCGCAATAACCTTTCTCACCAATAGTTCGGTCTATGCCGCAGCGGCGCGGGCAGAGATTGCAGCAAGTCAGTGCCTCTCTTGCCAGCTTCGCCCGGTCTAATGCTTCTTTATGTGCCTGGTAGTCCATATAATTCAATCAATATCTACGAAATTACGATGAAGCTTCTGAACCGCTGGCTGTCTGCTGCCGCGATTTTGTGAGGCCAAATACCATCGCAACTTTACGTAAAGATATGCAATCAAAGCGCCCGAAATCCAAACTAAGTTTATTGGCTGAGCCAGGTTCGTTATGACACCAATAACTATTAGAATCAGAACTATGTATTGCGATGGGACGGCAATAAAAAACATAAAGAATCTTCTGCCGCGAAAAAGCAGCCCCATAGTCGCAATCAGTCCGTAAGTGCATCCTGATGCCCCCATACCGGCAAAATTATTTCCGGTAAATAAATTTACAACAACCCATAACAGGCCGCACCCCATAGACGTAACCAGCCAGAGCAAAAGGAAAGAGGCCGTCCGCCATTCCTGTTCGATAACGCTTCCAACAAAAAGCACCATCAAGCCGCTAAAAACCAGATTCACTGCAGAATCGCTTGCAAATGGATATGTAACCAGTTGCCATATCTTTCCGCGCAGGACATTCTGGGCGCTTATAGCTAAAAAGCTCATCATAAAGTCCCGGCTAAAAGCAGATAGCAGTATCCCCGCAGCTAATAACACAATTATGGTAGTAACACCTGGCCTGAAAAGTTTTGCTGGTGAAGGGAAGGTCAATTGCATTTTTCCCGTAGTTTCCATAATTGGATAGCTCCCATTTGTATTGCTGTAAATGCAAATTTTTCAGTTACTTATATCTTATTTAATTATAACTTATCAGCCGATATTATTCAATAAGTTTAACCTCGCGATGGCCTGTTTTTGGATGGGAATGTTTTATAAGAAATTCTTTGCAAGGCGCTCCCGCCGCTGGACCAACGCAGCAAGAGCCACACTCCATGCACTCAAAATGCAGTCCCGCAACATACCACGGCGTTTTTTTTATGATTAGACACGGATTTACAGAGGTCGAAACTGATATAAGAAAGCAAAAATATTTGGGGACAAAGACAACGAAGATTTTTATCCGCAGCTATTTGCTGGCAGCATTCAGCCAGTTAGCGATTGTGTTGACGAATTCCTTTCCGCTCCGGAGCAGTTGTTCAGCCTCTTTTTTTGATATGGCAAAAGTGTATTCGTAGTCACCGATTTGCCTTTTCTCAAAAGCCCGGTTCAGTTCTCTGCCCATTTCTTTTGGAAAAATACCTGTTTTGACGAAATGCTCTCCAAAACCAGAAATAACCCCTTTGTGAGAGGAGAATGACAAATTTTTTGTCAGCAGTGATGCTTCTGCTGCGTAAAACATTGCATAATAAGTTCTGGAGGCAGAGGATTCGAAGTCTCCATCCTTGAGGAGAATCTCTGCGCTTTTAAGATATCGTTTTGCTTTTTCAATAAGGGCTGATGTTTCTTTCATACCGGTATTCCTTCTCTTCGCAAATTTAGGAGAAGCGGGCTATTGACTGTGTCGTAATTCCGCTCCGAAACTGGGTAAACAGATATTAGTACGTTGTAACGGAGATTTATTTCGGTAACAATATCTATGATCCTGTCTATCTCTTTTCCGGGGTTCACGTCGCCAGCAAGCGTAATCGCCAGGTCAATGTCAGAATTCTCATCTGCTTGCCCTCTCGCATAAGAGCCGTACAAAATGATGCCCTTTAGCCTTTTGCCATACAGCTTTTCAGCTTCCACCCTGAAATCTTTGAGTATATGTTTTGTTTCCATAAAGTATTCCTAAGCAACCTATCCGGTTTAGTCGCTGGAATTATACAAAAGTATTCCTGACATAGCAATCGCCGCACTGCACACACTCAAAATGCAGCCCAGCGACATACCACGGTGATGTTTTATTTGTCAGCACGATTATCACCATTTCAGAACAGCACTGGTGTCGGCGCTGGTGACCATTGAGGCGTATTTTGCGAGGCCAAATACCATCGAAGAATTAGAACCCTTCGTGTTCTGTTCGGCTGATAATCTCATCCTGGAGTTCAACGGATAGGTCGCAAAAATAGTCGCTGTATCCCGCCACGCGAACAATAAGGTCTCGGTGGCTTTCCGGCTCCGTTTGTGCTTTGCGCAATGTCTCGGCCCGCACAACATTGAACTGGACATGGTGACCGTCCATTTTGAAATAGCTGCGAATCAGGTGTGCCCATTTGTCAAGGCCGTTTTCGTCGCCCACAAGCGAAGGCGAGAATTTCATATTCAATAACGCCCCGCCGGTCTTGAGCTGGTCCATCTTGGCTGCTGACCGGATGACCGCCGTCGGGCCGTGCCGGTCGGCGCCCTGCACGGGCGAAATGCCTTCCGACAGCGGCCGGTGCGCCTTGCGACCGTCGGGCATCGCCCCCGTCACCTCGCCAAAATAAATGTGACAGGTTGTCGGCAGCATCTCCATACGGTATTGGCCGCCTTTAGTGTTCGGCCTGCCGTCAATTTCCTCAAAGCATGCATTAAAAATTTCTACCATTATTTCGTCGGCGTAGTCGTCGTCATTGCCGTACTTGTGAATACGGTTGACAAGTCGTTGACGCAGTGGCTCCTGCCCTTCAAAATTCGCATCAAGAATCCTCACTAACTCGCCCAGCTTTATCGTTTTTTCATCGAAGACCGCTTGCTTGATGGCAGAAAAGCTGTCGGTGATGCTGCCGATGCCCACAAGCTGGATGAAGTTGTTATTGTATCGTGCTCCGCCGGCGTTGTAGTCTTTGCCTTTCTTGATGCAGTCGTCAATGATAACGGATAAAAACGGTGCAGGCATCGTTGTGGCATACATCCTCTCGATGAGCTGATTGCCGCGAATCTTGATGTCGATAAAGTGTTTAAGCTGCTTGCGAAAGGCGGCGAAAAGCTCGTCAAAACTTCTAAATTTATCCGGCTCGCCTGTCCGAAGCCCTAATTGCCTGCCTGTCAGCGGATTGATTCCGTTATGAATGGTTAGCTCAAGGACCTTTACTAAGTTAAAATACCCCGTGAGAATGTAGGACTCTTTGCCGAAAGCCCCCACTTCCACGCACCCGCTGCATCCGCCCGCCCGTGCATCCTCAACCGTTTTGCCCTGGCGCAACTGCTCCTGCACAACGGCGTCGGCGTTGAAAACCGAGGGAAATCCGTAGCCCTTCCGAATCACCCGTAGCGCGTGTTTAAACAGGGCATCCGGAGTCTTACACGAAAGTTGAATGTTTGTGCTTGGCTGAAGCAGGTGCATCTCATCTACTATATCCAGCAAAATATGCGAAATCTCGTTTGAGCCGTCTGGGCCGTTGGTGAGCAGACCGCCGATATTGATGTTGGCAAAGTCGGTATAGGTGCCGCTCTCTGCCGCCGTTACGCCCACCTTCGGTGGGGCCGGATGGTTGTTAAATTTAATGAAAAATGCCTCGAGCAGCTCGCGGACACCCTCGGGCGTCAGCGTGCCGTCCGCCGTCCCTTTTTCGTAAAATGGAAGCAGATGCTGGTCAAGATGACCGGGATTGAAAGAGTCCCAGCCGTTTAGCTCCGTAATAACGGCAAGGTGGCAAAACCAATAATACTGAAGCGCCTCATAAAAATCACGAGGCGCGTATGTCGGCACGTGTGTGCACACGTCGGCTATCTTTTCAAGCTCTGCCTTACGCTTCGCATCGCGCGACCCCGCAGCCAGCTCTAATGCGAGCTTGGCGTGCCGGTTGGCGAAAACAATTACCGCATCGCACGCAATGGCCATCGCCTTAAGCTGCTCCCGTTTGTCGTATGCCTCCCTGTCATTTAGAAAATCGATAGCGGCAAGGGCATCCGCAATGTCACGCTTAAAATCCAGCATCCCTTTGCGGTAAATCTTGTCGTCAAGGACGGTGTGCCCCGGCGCTCGCTGCTCCATAAACTCGGTGAAAATGCCGGCAGCGTAGGCATCCTTCCATTCTTGCGGCAGCTCCTCGAAAATCCGGTCTCGAATGGCCCGCCCGCGCCAGTATGGAATAATTTTTTGCTGATAAATCCCAAGGCACTCGTCATCCACATCATAGTGGGTCTTGGGTCGAGAGTTGAGAATTTTAAGGTCCTCAATGCTGTGGCAGGTCAATTCCGGATATGTGGGCGCCGCTTTGGGTCGAGGACCTCGCTCTCCCACAATCAGTTCGTCTTCGCCTATATAAATGGTTTTATGCTCGCACAGGTAAAAAAATGATTTAGCACGCACCACTGCCGACGAGTATCTGCCCTCGTTGGCGCGGTAAAAGTCCGTCATCAAGCTCGCTCGCTCTGGCGAAATGCTCGGCCGGGCCTCCAAGCTCTGTTGCTTCAATCTGGCAATTCGTGCATTCATTTGTTATCCTCCTGCCTCGGTTTTCAAACCGAAGGCGGTAAATCGTTTCACCAGGGTCTCGATATGTTCAGCCGATGGTGGTGTTACGTCGCCGAGCCGGTATTCCTGACCCAGACGTTTGAACTTGTAAATTCCCGTTTTGTGGTAGGGCAGCAGGTTGACCTGTTGCACGCCTCCAACCGATGCGACAAAACGCGCCATATCTTCCACCTCTTCCACGCCATCATTTAGACCCGGAATGACGGGAATCCGTATCCAGATATTGTCGTGGATATTGCCTAAGAACCTCAGGTTCTCCAGAATCAGTGTGTTTGATGCCCCCGTGAGCTCAATGTGTTTGGCGTCATTTATGAGCTTTATGTCGTAGAGAAAAATACCGGTAAGAGGTGCTATTGCCACCAGGTGCTCGCGAGCGGCATACCCGCACGTGTCCACGGCCGTGTGGATTCCTTTGGCCTGGCAGGCCTCAAGAATGGCTTTAAGAAATTCCGGCTGCATCAGCGGCTCGCCGCCGGAGAAGGTGACCCCCCCCTTCGAGTCGTCATAAAAAAGCCGGTCGCTGCTTACCTCCTTCACAACCTCGGCTACCGTCATCTCCAGGCCTGACATCTGGCGGGCGCCGGCGGGACAGACCTTAACACATGCGCCGCAAACCGTGCAGTTGTCAGGTATCCTCGGCGGCCCTTCCCCAAAAATCGCTGGCTCGGCTTCAGGGCAGACCTTGATGCACTGTCCGCAGCGCACGCATCGGCTCTCAATGATAACGACCTCCGGCTCCTGCGCTCGACTTTCCGGGTTATGACACCACCAGCACCTCAGCGGGCACCCTTTAAGGAACACTGTGGTCCGGATGCCGGGCCCGTCCTGGAGGCAGTATTTTTGTATGTTACTGACAAAACCGGTGAGCATTTCTCTGCCTTCTTTTGCCTCTTCCTCAAACGCCTCCTTCCGCAGCCGGCTCATACCTAAACCACCTTCTTGTAACCCTATGGCCCGCAGTTAAGGAAACTAGTAGTCTGTCACAGTTTATTTGAGGGATTGTCATGCTGAACGAAGTGAAGCATCTGGCCATCGCAAGGGAGATTCTTC
>CAZKOQ010000006.1:0-26580 GCA_964554425.1 uncultured Pirellulales bacterium
TTTGGCGAAGGCGGGACAAGTCACTAATCACACCTCCCCAATTACCCCATTTTCGCTACTTTCAAGCAATTTTGCCTGCACTATTTCATTTCTCTCGATTTCTTTTGCGCATTTTTCGAGATACACCATAAAATATCTTTCGCTTCGTCCGCAGACCTGCCCGTTATCGTTTTCGATGAGAATCTGGGCTATTTCGCCGACAAATTGCTCCCGATAAATCTTCCCCAACTCGGCTTCAAGTTTCTTCAATACTTGAGAGCGACTTTTTATAACCCTATTATCCACAGCACCTTGCATTGCCTCCACAGCGGTGCCTTTCCGCGGCGAAAAACTGAAAATGTGCATCTTTGCAAAGCCCACTTCCTTCGCCAAATCGACTGTCTGCTGAAAATCACCATCCGTTTCGCCCGGAAAACCCACAATTATATCTGTTGTTATGGCAGGCCTATCTATGCGATTCTTGAGCAATTCCACCTTCTCTCTGAATTCATCTGCACTATATTGTCTTCCCATCTTTTTTAGGACCTTGTCCGAACCCGACTGCAGTGATAAGTGTAGGTGCGGCATAATGTTAGCGTGCTTGCATAAGGTTTCCACCAAACGCGGCGTAACATCAGCCGGCTCAAGCGAGCTTAGCCGTATCCGGGCCAAATTCGGTATTTGGGCCATCCTATCGAGCAAATCCGTGAATTCATCATTTTGCGCATTGGCCCACGTCTTTCGTCTGACGCTATTCTGGCCATAAGCTCCGAGGAATATACCAGTTACGACAATTTCCTTGTGCCCGGCCCTTACGAGGGCTTCGGCTTCGTTTAGGACCGCCTCAATCGGCTTACTGTGAACAAAAGGCCTGACCTTTGGTACAATACAATATGTGCAGTATCCATCGCACCCATCCTGGACCTTTAGAAATGCCCGGGTTTGGCCCTTAAAGGAATTTAATTGTGGCAATTGTGGAAAATTACCCAACTCATTTTTACCATTGATTTTATAATCATTTTCTGTTTTAATTATGGGGTCTTCATATTTCCGAATTAGCATTGTATCTAAGTTGCATGCGACAACTTTTGTTAGCATTGCCGCAATGGTTGTTCGCTCTCTGACAATATGAATATTTTCACCCGTTTCGCATAGTTCGCCGATTTCTATAGTTGGAAGGCAGCCGCAGACAACGACAGTCGCATCGGGGCTTAGCCGTTGGGCCTTTCGGATATATTGCCGGCTCTTGGCTGAGGCGGTGCCCGTTACGCAGCAGGTATTGACGATGACCAAATCGGGCTTCTGGAATTCTTCAACCTGCTCAAGCCCAAGTTGTTCAAGTAACTGGCGAAACTGCTGACTTTCATATTGATTTACCTTGCAGCCAAGAGTAATTATGGAAAATGTTCTCATAATATGTTATAATATGTTCACTGGGCTTTACTTACAAGGTCAATCGAGCCGACTTTAGACAACATAAAGTGGGAGGTCTGTTATGGCGGCCAAAACCGGTAGAATATGGGCGCTGGACTTGGGCAATGATTCACTAAAGGCATTGCACTTGAGCACCGAGCGCGGCGTAGTTGAAGTAATCGGATTCGACAATATCCCTCACGGCAAAGTCCTCAGCGGCGCCGGCATCAAGGAGCAGGAAAAACAGGAGCTTATCGCGCTGACTCTCCGCAAGTTCGTCAGCAAGCACGAGCTGGGTATGGATGAGATAGCCATTGGCGTCCCCAGCCAGAACAGCTTTGCCAGATTTGTGAACCTGCCGCCTGTTGAGAAGAAGCGTATGACCGAGATTGTTAAATTTGAGGCGGTTCAGCAGATTCCTTTTGACATCAACGACGTGCAGTGGGCCTGGCAATTGATGACAGAGCCGGATAGTCCCGAACTGAAGGTCGGCATATTCGCCATCAAGAATGAGGTGGTCAATGCCGAAATGGAGCATTTTGGCAGGGAGAATCTCCAGGTCAGCTACGTGCAGATGTCACCTATGGCCCTGTATAACTATCTGGTATTTGACCGCCCGGACTTAGTTACTTCCGACAATCAGGCAGTCGTAGTTATCAACATAGGCGCGGATAATACAGACCTGGTTGTCTGCACCAAGTCAGCAGTCTGGCAAAGGTGCATCCTCATAGGGGGCAACGCCTTCACCAAGGCCATAGCGGACGCCTTCAAGCTTAGTTTTGAAAAAGCGGAGAAACTAAAACGCACCGCTCCGGTCAGCAAGTATGCCAGGCAGATATTCCAGGCAATGAAGCCGGTTTTTGGAGAATTGGCCTCCGAAGTCCAGCGGTCGCTGGGCTTTTATACCAGCTCCAATCCCAGCACTAAGTTGATGAGGATTATCGGTATGGGGGGCGGCACAAAACTGCGTGGGCTGCTCAAGTATCTGCAGCAAACGCTTCAGATACCGGTTGAGATGCCGGATGCATTTAAGCGGCTTGCCATAAGTTCGGCTGTCTCTCCGGCAAAGTTCCATGAGAATGTTACCGATTTTGGAGTAGTTTATGGTCTTGCACTGCAGGGGCTGGGGCTTGCCAGGATAGAAAGTAATCTGTTGCCTCGCAGCGTTGTCCGCTCAATGGCCTGGGCAGGCAAGAGCAGGTGGTTTATTGCAGCAGCAGTGATATTTCTGGTAGTTTCGCTTCTATCGCTGGGAAGGGCCGCCCTTGATACGATGAGTTATGCCAGAAACGACCCTGTTAGGCGTAAAACCAATAGTGTCCTCAACGAAGTGTCGCAGGCCATAAGCAAGCTCAAACAGGAGCAGCAGAAAGGTTCCGACTACAAGGCGATTATGGACAAAGAGCTGGAGCCGTTCAACTACCGTAACATTGTCCCGCTTTTGCATCAGACCATAATCTCTGCGTTGCCGAACGAGAAAAATAATACTATGCAGAGGGGTTTGTATGAGGCATTTGCTAAAAGCAATGTCGAAGAGGTTATGAAAATCCCTCGCAAAGAGCGTAAACAAGTATTCATTACCAGCATCTCCGCTTATTATGCGAACGACCTTTCGACTGCGCAGTTTGGTGTTACAGACTTCAAAACAAGAAGCGTCAGAACAACCGGCCGGGCCGACCAGCAGTTGGAGATGGAAATGGAGATGTTGAGGGAGCAGGAGATGATGATGGCGCAGCAAAGCCGGGGCGGACCTCAATACCTTCCGCTGCAAGGCGCTGCCAAACCGGCAGAACCGAACTCAGGGTTTGTAGTAACTATCGCCGGCTACAGCCCCTACAAAAGTCTTGACGAGCTAATGGACCCGCCCGGCGTGGAGAATCAACCAGACAAATGGGGATTTGTTACCCGGCTGTTGCATCTTGCCGATGTGAATGGGACATTCACGCTGTTCAAAAAAACCGAGTCGGAACAACACTTCAAATTGGAAATACACGATGTTGGGTTGGGGACTGACGCTGCGATGCCCGCCGGCATTGGCGTAGAAGATATCAAGCTGGCTAAGACAGCATCGCTTCAGTACGCTGCGGTCGCAGGCGGCGAGGTAACTTTGATAGACCCTATGACTAAGGAGATGATAAGCCGAGAAGCTCAGTTCGATGAATTCGGAAAGCCAAAGCTCGACCGCAGCGGCAAGCCCGTTTATAAGGTCAATGACCACTGGTTTGTGCTAAATCTTAAATTTGTTTGGAAGGATGCTCCTAAAGTTGAGCCGCCTCCAACTACTCAGCCGACAAGCGCATATCCGACAACCTATGTCCAGCCGAAAACAACCAAGTCCAGTACAAGTAGTGTGGAGAAACCCTCCATCGGCAGACGAAGGGGAGTCGCAGATTATATGGAGTGAGATAAAGGCCTATGATTAATCTCAAAAGTCTATTAGGAAAATTAAGTATATTCAAGGATAATTCAGCCCTTTTGCTGCCGATTATCATAGGGGTAGTAGGAGGCCTGATTTTTGTTCCCACGCAGTTACTCAGCGGCAAGCTCAGGTCACGGATGGAAGCAGAAAGTGTCGCAACGGGAAGAAAAATCCGCTCCGAGAGCGATAGGGCCGTCTCACGCGACCAGTGGACAGTTGAAGCAAGGCAGCAGGAGCTTTTCGGAAAGGACGCCAATCAAGTATCGCTGCTGACCCTCCAGACCACGAAGAGAGAATTATTGAGCTATAAGATATTTCCTGAGCCGAACGACCCTTCGTCATTGATTTTTAAGGAGTTTGGCCAGGGATACCGCAGCGGTATGGAAGAGATGCTTACCCGCCTGAACGCACGTGAGCGTCCGTCGGACGCCGAGCTGGAAAGGGGATTGCAACAATCATTATCACGTTCACGCCTGGGGACGAGATTTTCTGCCCCGGGGTATTCCCCATTTTCCTCGAAGATAGGCGGCTATGGAAAATACACAAACATGTTTAATGAGGCCGAGACAGCGATAGTAGATGAGATTTGTTTGCAGAAAGCTGCCTCCGCTTCTGTTTATGCGAATACAACTGCTTTGAGCGGCTATGACTACTGGGGCGAATACAAATACGAGACAGGAAGAAAGGAAGCAGTCGAAGACTGTTGGTACTACCAGTTGGGCTACTGGATTATTGAGGATGTTCTCAACACGGTAGCATCGATGAATTCCGGCTCAAACAGCGTCCTGACATCGCCGGCCAAGCGTATTATGCGAGTGGGTTTTGTCACAACCGATAGGGCTTACAGAAGCTTCAGACGTTCGACCGCGATGTGGGGGGCAACATCGAGAACAGCCACCGGTGACAGACCCAGTTATGTTCTTTCCCTTCAGCAGGGACTTACTGAGCCCTGCACGGGGAGGTATTGCGGCGAAGATATGGATGTTGTGCACTTTAACGCCGTAGTCGTTGTTGGCTCTAAGTCGGTTCTGCCGTTTATGGAAGAGCTTTGCAGCGGCAAGCCACACAAGTTTAGAGGATTCTGGGGCAATGAGCCGCTGCGTACCTACAAGCACAACCAGATTACGGTTCTTGAAAGCAAAATCAAGCCCGTTGACCGACAGGACGAAATCCACAGTCTCTATCGCTACGGCGATGAGCCGGTCGTGGAGCTGGACTTGATTTGCGAATATCTTTTTAATGTGAAAGCTTACGACCCAATTATGCCGCAGTCGGTCAAAGAGTCATTTAAGACGGCGGGGCAAAAGACCCCGGGACGGTAAAGTTTAGACTGTTTGACGGTGGATGCAGGAAGCAATACAATATGCGAAATACGAGCAACAAATCGCGAACCTGTGATTTAGGGTGACAGATATGGGAAAGATAATTGCTCTCTTTGAAGAACACGTTGAGAAAATAATATTGGGTGTTGTTGTGCTCGTATGTGTTTGGCTTGGCCTTTTCCACGTGCTTCTTAGCCCTAACAAGGTTACTTACGAGAACAAAAATTATGGCCCCGGTACTGTTGACAAACAAATTAGCCGGCAAACCGAACCTCTGGAGCATATACTCGATGGGCCGCCCCAGCAAACAGAGTCAAATAAGTCTTCGCTTGCTCAGTTCCTTGCCTTGCTTGATTCAGCAGTCACGGATGTGGACACAAAGATATATGCACCGCAGCCCTATATCAGTTCGGTGCAGCCAACCGTCAAGCACCTGTATGGTCTGCCTGAGATTGGTCCGGTCAGCGATGTTGCAGTAGAACATATCAGAACCGTTGCTTATGTGCCGACGCAGGAGGTTACAGAACAAAATCCTTATGACAAGACCAGAAATGAGCCCAATGACGTTGACCTGGTGACGGTAGAGGCGAATTTCGACGTTACAGGATTAAATCAAAAGTTTCAGGAATCTTTTACGGGCGATGATGTTCCCGCAGAGTGGCGCGACCCCTGTCTTGCCAGGCCCGTCTTTGCATCCGTGCAACTGGAAAGACAGGAGTTAAATCCAGACGGCACCTGGAGCCAGTGGGAGATTGTTCCTCGAACAAAAATTGACCACCTAAGACGGCTTTTTGAATCGACACAAACTCCCGGCAACCTTCCGGCTGCGGGTATGAAACTTCTTTTGGTTCAGTTTGACAATCGAGATGTGGCGATGAATTTGTTGCAGCCGCCTGCTTACCAGATTGCTTCTGCAAGAGAAGAATGGTTTCCGCCGTCGCTGCACAAAAAATATGTTAAGTTGCGCGACGAGCAGCAAGCAGAAGAAAAACGTAAGGCCTTAGAAGATGAGAAAAAGGCGCGTGAGGAGCGGCTTGAGCAGCAGCGTGCAGGAACTCCGAGTGGGTATGGCGCGACAGGCCCAGGTAGTGCGTACTCTGAAGACCTTGCTGCAATGGAGGCCGTTACCGGCACACGAACACGAACAAGAAATCCAGGTCGGCAAAATGTTACCGGTCTTTCGCCTGACAGCGGACGCTTGCGTGAACCCGGGCGTATGCGAGAGCCCGGCCGGCTTCGCGATGGAGGGGGAGCCGCCGGCACGACTCCACAAGGATACTCCAGCGGGGCAAGAAGAGGACAGCAGGATGACCGTGACGCCGAAAGAGAGCGGATGGCGAAAACCAAGGAATTTTCTATAAAACAGTCAATGAATGAGCTTTATACCGAGTTCAATAGAATTTTAATTAATCCCCGAACCGACCTCACCCGGCTGCGTGAGCAGTTACTGTTCTGGGCGCACGATGATACTTGTGAGCCGAAGAAAACCTACCGATACAGAATTCGATTAGGTGTTTTTAATCCCGTAGCTGTCGGCAGCAAGCCGGTCGGCGGCGGGAAAACCGCTGCTGCCAGCACTATTTTGTGGAGCGAGTATTCTGAGCCAACCGAGGCAGTAACAGTCCCAGGCGTTTTGTATTTCTTTGCAAAGGAGCTCCAGGAGGCGGAGAAAAGAGTAACGGTGCAGATATCCAGATATATGATGGGCTATTGGTATAGCAAAGACTTTCCGGTCTGGCGGGGCGAGTCAATAGGTAAACCGGTTGAGACCGCACTTGAGGAAACAAAGCCGGTTAAGGGCACGAGACTTCCCACGAACTTGGCTTATTCCGCCACGCCTTCGAATATATCGGCTCGACCGGGCACGCCACCGCCAACCAGACCCTCACTTGGCGATACGCTTTACTATGGCTCGCCTCAGGATACGCTTATGTCAATGGATCCCCAGATAATTGAATACAGCACAGGAGCGGTCCTGGTAGATGTTATGCGCGTCAGCGACTGGATTGGTGGCGGCGGAAGAAATATGCTTGCCAGACATTACTTTGATATGCTCTACAGTTTTGACGGGGTCGCTATTGAGCATATGCCTATTGATAGCAAATACTGGGCCGTGGATGTGCGGGCTGCATATATGGAAATCCAGACGTCCCAAAAGGGGCCGCATGAGGCCCTCAAGCCCTGGGGCACCAGGGGCACCGGACTTAAACAGATTCCCACCAGCATAACACCGGGATATGGCGGTCCCCAGGAAGACGAGCTTCGTATGATGGAAGAGATGATGATGGAAGAGGAAATGATGATGCAGCAGCGACGTGGAGGACGTCCGTAGCGCGGGCATCTTGCCCGTGATTTTATCTTCACGGGCTGGAAGCCCGTGCCACAGTAGCAGGGAGTTTCAGATACCTGTTTGGCTGTCCTTTGATTTGTCTGACAGCGCTTCTAAAATAACATCTAACCGTCGGTGCTGGTTAGGCGCGTCCCACCATATATTTCCTTCCAAAATAACAGGGCCATTTGGCGTTAGGGCTACGTCCCATCCAATCGTTCGCACAGGCAAGAACTTGATTGCGGTTTCCTTGACCAAGGAGCACATCTGAGGCCACAATGGGAGGCGAAATCGGTCGAAAGGAATACCGGTTTTGGGGTGGGTAGGTATGGTTCTGATTTCCGAGCTATTTTGAGGTATTGCAATGGCCGGCTCCAGAAGGCCGTCGCTCAAAGATGCGACTGCCGTAGCGTTGCCGGTCAGGCCACGTTGCCAGTTATCAACCGGCGTCTGTCTTAAAATCAGCTTTAAGTTGGCGTGGATGATGCGGCAGCAGCCGGCAGTGTCGATATAGGTTATAACTCGGACTGTCTGGAGAAACTGGGTATCGGTGAGCCGAATCAGTTCAGGATGGTTCTTGAGGCGTTCCTGGAATAAGAAACTGTCGTATTTGGGGTCGGAAAGCATATTGTCGTATATGTCGGCTGCATTATATTGTTTTCCGGAGGCGTTGATAAATCCCTTATCGGTTCTGGTGAAAACATTTACCCCCCTCCCCAGAGACCCTTCAGAGGGCTTACTTACAAATTCTGATGGAAGCTGGAGTGTTAAGAGCTTTTCCCAATCATCGCGGGTTGCCGGGACCGAACCGGTGCAGGACCAACCCGCATTTTCTCTAAAGAAGATAGCATATAGCTTCGGAACGGGAAGCCCTAAGTCCATACAATAGCGGTAAAAAACACCTTTATTTCTTAGCAGAGGAGCCCAGGATGCCGGGTTTATGGATAGCTGTATCTTTGTCAGCTTTGCTCTGCTGATACATTTTGAAAGCTCGGTATTAGAAAGGTCCGGCTTGAATAGCCCGAATTGAAACGCTTCTTTTGGTAAAAATTCCTCCTTACGCCACAAACGAAGGGCGCGGAAGAAGACCTTGAAGTAGTCAGGATTGTGAAACGGCGCGGCAGTGTGGCAGAAACGAACTATCCGAAAAAACTCCCGAACCTGTTGTTCGAACATATCAGCAGCCAGTTTCATCTTATGCATTCGTTTTGTAGTTTGTGATTGGAGGCGATGTTTCAACACGTATGCCTTTCTATCCCTCAAAAGCTGTGAATCGTGATGTAGCGCTTGGGAAATAATCTTCATACGCGGATTTTGATTAGGAGGGTCCCACCAGATATTTCCTTCCAATATGAGAGGGCCATTCGGTGTTAGAGCCACGTCCCATCCAATTGTTCGCACAGGCAGGAACTTAATTGCAGTCTTTTCAACCAGCGTGCGCACCTCGGGCCACAATGGAAGCCGGCACTGGTCAAAAGGAATGTTTGTCTTGGGATGTGCGTTTATGGTCTTTATCTCCAAGCTATCAGGGTTCATAGTGATTGCAGATATTAAGAAACCGTCGCTCAGGGAGATGTGACATTTTGCGTTGCCTGCAAAGCCGTGCTGCCAGTTATCAACCACGGCTTGCCCTAAAATCACCTTTAAGCGTGCGTGTAAAATGCAGGAGCGGCCGCAGGCGTCAATAGAGGTGATAACTCGAACTGTCTGAAGAAATTCGGTGCCGGTGAAACGTATTAGCTCAGGATGATTCCTTATGCGTTCCTGGATTATGAAACTATCATATTTGGGGTCTGAGAGCATCATCTCGTATAAATCTGCCGCTTTATATTGTTTTGCAAAGGCATCCGTGAAATCTTTGCCGGTTTTAGTAAAGATATTCACCCGCTCCCCAAAAGCTCCCTGAGAAGGTTTGATGACGAATTCAGATGGAATCTTTAGGTTAAAAAATCTTTCCCAACTGTCACGACTGACCAAGACCGAACCGTCAAATGCCCAGCCGGCTGTTGTTCTAAAAAAAACTGCATATAGCTTTGGGACGGGAATACCTGCTGCCGTGCAATACTTGTAGAAAAGACCTTTATCTTTCAGAAGCGGCGCCCAAGATTCAGGATTTAAGGCCTTCTGTAGTTTTGTTAAAGCTTTTCTGCTTATATAGTTTGAAAGCTCCTCAGCCGGAAGGTTGGGATTGAACAGGCCAAGCTCAAATGCTTCTTTGGGCAGGTAATTTTGTTCGTAGCACAAATGTAATGCCCGTGATAATGCGCGGGAAAAATCTGCGCTACGAAAAGGCGTTGTCTTATGACATAGAGCTGCTATCCGAAGTATCTCAGATGTGGTTTTGATAGGCCGCTTCAGTATCTTTGCCGCAAAACGTTTCTTATTCACTTGTTTTCCCAGTCAATCGACCTTTTAAGGGGATTCTTTCGGTGATTACCATAAAAGGCAAAAAACCCTGACTTCAGGCAAAGATTATGTTGACTATTTAAGGCGATGTCAATCCCCGTGGTCCTGGCTGTTGGTCAGGTTTGGCAGGCCGTTCACAATTGCAGTCCCGACGAAGCTCTTTCCGGAAATTTTGTGCACCTGCTTATATGTCTTTCATAGGCTATGGCCTGATGTAATCAGATACCAGCCGGTTACGGTGAATCCGCGGAGACAATATCCGCCCTTTGTGGGAGCATCACTTGTTTTTGTTTTGCTCTGCTTCCCACAGGTAGATACGGTCCTGGACCGTGCGCGCATTGACAGCGGTTGGTGCAAGGATAAGGTATCGTTTGAGCTCTTCGATGGCCTCACGGTAGCGTTTAAGCTGCCCAAGGATGAGGCCGCGGTTGTAGTAGGACTGTGTATGCCACGGACAGCAGATAGTTACCCTGCCAAAGGCCTCAACGGCAGCTTCGTAGGCCTCGTTTTTAACGTTCCATTCTGCCTGGACGAAGCTCCGCCGCGCGACCTCTGGAAGCTCCGGAGGAGCTGTTAATTTCGGATAGAGTCGCATTATCTCGCGGCGAGACCTGTCGATTACTTCGGGGTCGGGAGTCCAGACGTGGGCTTTGCTATACATTCCGAATGCCATAGCTATATCACCATCGGCCTCTGCTCTTTGTGCGGATGAAACGGCCTCTTCGGCAACCTTGCGGCGTTTTGCCAGGTCCAGGACATCCAGCAGATTCTCCTCTGTGAAAGCAAGGCCCAGGCGGGGATAATATTCCACTGCCTTACGGGCATACGTTTGTGCTTCCTGGAGCTTGCCCTGGTCGCGCAGAATCCGTCCGCGCTCAACGTACGTCAGCGGCGTGGCTCCTGATGCGGACTGCTTGAGAAGGAAAATCGCATCGACAAAGCGTTTCGCCGGCTCCGTACTGGTCCAGGAGAACTCCAGAGCGCGAGAGCTGTCCTTCCAGCCGACCCACACATTGTTATACCTGTAATTGTAGGTAATCCCGCCGGTTTCCACCCAATAGCAATTCTGGCTCTTTCTCAATACGGTGGTGCCTATGCTTGAATAGGGCACAGGGACCGGATAGTAGATACTCTGGTGCAGGCAGCTTGGCGTGCACGTCAGCGACGAATCACCTACAGAGATGTCCTTGAACGAAATGGCGTGGGAACCGCTGCCGCAGCGACTGAGCGCATCCACGATGGCGCCGCGCGATTCCTCAATAGTAACCGACAAATTCTCGTTCTTGGAAGGGTCATAGGCCGCTTTCTCAACAGTCGCACAACCACCCAAGACAACCATCAAACTGCATGCTGTAACCACGATGTTGAAACAGGTGGAACATCCATTCATATCTTTGCCTTTCTAATTTTTGACGGTCGGTGCTTTGTCGATGACGTCGCCGTAAATCTGGCGTAACTTTTCAATCCTAACTGGACCGTCAGGATGCGTGGCGGTAAGCTCTCGAAGCTGCTTTTCAGCGGGAGGCAGATTTCTGCTGGCAATGGGGGGTTTGCTTCCAAGGGCTGCGCGGAACGCACCTGGTTTGGCGCCTGCGGAAAGGGCCATAAACGCCCCCAGCCGGTCTGCCTCAAGCTCCTGCTCATAGTTGAGGTCGTGCAGGGCGCCGCGGTAAACCGCTTCGTGAATCTTGAGCTTCTGTTTTTCCGACAGGGGAGAATTATCCCAATCAATAAGCTCGTCCGGATTAGCTGCTTCGGAAACATCTTCACGAGCTTTAAGCTGCTCAGCGTAGTGACCTCGCTGAACGTGTGCTATCTCGTGGCCTGCCACAAACATTATCTCGTCGTCCGAATGTCCTTCTTCAAGATACTCTATGCCGAAGTATATCGTATCGCTTGTGCTCCATACTCCTTTTTCCAGACCGCTGGCTTTCTCCCGGTCACGCGGCCGAGCGATAATACGGACGCTGGACGGCTCATCTGGATAGGGCGAAAGGGCCCTGACGCGCTGGGTCAAACGTTCGATACGTTCACTCAACGCAGGGTCAGCCACAAAGCCATAATTCTCTTCAACGTCCCGGTCAAATTCACGGGAATACTCTTCTGCAATGTTCTTATCGTGCGTATGGTGTAAGCGGTCAAGTATCGAAGGATTAAGGTTCTTTCTCTCTTTTTCCAGGATGTCGGCAATCACAGAAGGTTGTGGGACAATTATATCCTTCAAAGCCGAACGCCTTCTCGCTTCGGACCACAGCATATCGTTTTCAGCCGATTCAAGGCCGGCCCTTGTTTTCATACGGTCTTCGTACAATTGCTTGAGACGGACGCGAAGCTTGTCCATCATTTCTTGTTGTGCCGCGCGGTCCGCGGCCTTTGATTTGGATGTCTTGTCGAACTCCTGTTTCGCTTTATCATAGAGAGTCCTGGCTTTCTCATATTGGGCGTTGTCTTTGGCGTAACGCGCAGATGTATCCAGATGCAAATCACAGGCCCGGCGATGGTTATTGTTGGTCTCTTGAAAGGCCAGGAGGCCCTTCTCGCTCACGACCGGAACTGCTTCGTCATCGATAGCTACGAACGCCGGCTGGCCCGATGCTATTCTCAGACCCTCATCAATCAGAAGTTCGGCATCGGTTGTGGCTGCACCTTCGGCCTTTTGCACAAGATAGGCGGCACGCCGCAGGTTCTTAATATCTATGACACTTGTATCGTTGACGGGCGGGGCCTGGCCGTCACCGCCACCAAGACCAAAGAACGAAGTGCCGGCTGGGCGCAGCCCATCGTCCATCCCCATCAGTCCAAGCTCGCCGCCCGGCTTCTCCACACTTGCACCGGAACGACCGATGCCTGTATCATCGGATAGCGTCATCAGAGGCAAATCTTCGGTTGTGCCTAACAGCATCAGCTCCGAGAGGAGCTTCTCATGAAGCTGTTTTCGAATCCTGGCCATCTCTATGCGGCGCTCGTTCTCCAGTTCCTGCAGACGCTGCTGTTCGATTTGGTACAATTCTGCCTGTCTGCGCTGCTGCTGGGGGTCGCCGAAAAGCTCGTCAGCCATACTCTTGCCGAGCTGCTGGAAGAGGGAATCGAGCATCGGCATCATCGCGTCGAAGACCGGGTCTCCTGTTCCGCTGCTATAAGACGGCCCGCCCGCCGACGCTGAATCTCTGCAAACGGACAAGTGTCTCTGAGCAAACGAGTTTCTGTATGCAGAAGCGTTGGAGGGAAAGTGGAAGGAGTATTTACACACAGGGCAGGTCCAGACAAGGTCGGCATGCACATCCGATGCGACGACAGTCAAAACATACAGTGCTATAACTGCTAACTTCACGACCTTGCCCGTGCGAGTGTCGGCTCTGTCTTCGTGCATATTGGCTACATCGGCTGTTCCGATGTGAGCCATTAGACCAGTGACCGCGATGCTCGATGCGGCGTTGTGGGCACAGGTCCCATAAGATGGTGATAACTGAGGCCTGAATTTCACAGTTATAACGATTATAGCAATACCTGCGGGACAAGGATTGGATATGCGACCCACCAAAGGTCGCGTGAGATTTGTCAACCCGCCAGTAAGATATTCGCAACATTTTCCAACAGTTGTTGGGGCAGGGGTGCGATTCACGTTTGTAGGGGGAACTTCATACTCGCCTTCATTGCGAGCGAGGCGTAGCCGAGCGTGGCAATCACCTTGTCTGATTGGTTAAGATTGCTTCGGCCTAAGCGACAGGCCTCGCAACGACAAATACATTTTACCTACAAAATCGAAGCGCACCCGGGGACGGTAACCTTGACTGTGATTTATTGGCGAAACGCTCAGGATAGGTTATAATTGGGGAGTTTTATTTTGTGATGAACAACTGGTCCGGTTTATGGAATAATATGGAATGAAACGAATTCTTTACTTATCCCGTGGTGGTCATCTTGGTGGGAGCCAGAGGCAACTTCATTATGTTGTTACCAATCTTAATGGTGCCTACGAGCCGGTTGTTGTCTGTCGGGAGGATGGGCCGTTTGTTGAACAGCTATGGGCATCTGGTATCCCGGCATCGGTTTTCCCGCTGCGTCCGTGGAGGAAATTCCCGATTGGCCTCTACCGTTACCTGGACGCTGAAAGATTAGTTAGATTTGCCCGACGGCATAAGGTGGATATTATTCATAGTTCCGATTTATGGCTGAACGGGTATCTGCTCTGGGTGGCGGGCAGATTGAAAGTGCCGTCGGTTCTGCACGTGCGGACGCCGATTATCCCTGCTGATGTTCGTAAACACCGCTGTAGAGAAGCCACATTAATTGTCGCTATATCACGCAGGGTAGAGCGAGACCTGATTCGTGCAGGTATCCCACCAGAGAAGATTGCTCTGGTGGAGGACGCTGTGGACCTGAAGGTTTTCTATGAGCGAGGACTTGAGGACAACGTTCTTAGGCGGGATTTTCCATCTGCCAGCGAGATTGTGGTAGGCATTGTTGGGCGTATTACGCCATCCAAACGACAGTTAATGTTTCTTGAAGCGGTTGCCCAGGTCATACATAGTTTGTCGAGAAGTGCGGCGTTCTTTGTAATAGGCGAGACAAATTCCTGTGGTTACTTCCAGGAGCTAAAGAGATTCGTTAAGGAAAAAGGGTTGGATGGGAACGTATTTTTTACGGGCAGGCGAGATGATATGCCGCAGGTCTTAAGCTCGCTGGATATACTGGTGAGCTTGTCCGGCGGGTCGGTGATGTTCGAGGCGATGAGCTGTGGCAGGGCTGTCATCTCCGCCGGCTTTACGCCTAAGGAGGATTCAGTGCACATTCAGGATGGGCAGACCGGGTTGCTTGTAAGCTCAGCCAAGCCATCTGATTTGGCCCGAGCATTAGTGAAACTTATAGATAACCCCGATTTGCGTGAGCGAATTGGCCGCCAAGCAAGAAGATGGGCTGAAGAGAATTTCTGCCATCTCAATATGGCTGCCAGGACGCAAGAGCTCTACGACCGGCTATTACAAAGTTAAATCAGGTATCTGTAATTGAGGGGAAGCTTGTATTCTTCGATAATTAGAAGGTAACAGCAAGGCGTATTACGTAAAAAATTAAAGGTTGCACCTTTTGAGCTTTTGGCTTATTATAATGTTTTCATTTACTCAAACTGACCGATTAGATGGCGTTAGTAATTATAATCGCTTTATTTGTAAGAGAATGTAGCAACCTGTCATTCTGAGCGAAACGAAGTGAAGCGAAGAATCTGGCCATCGAACAAATAATTTTTTCTTCTGCTATGGCCAGATGCTTCGCCCCTGCTGTTTGCTTTTGCAAACAAACTGCAGGGGCTCAGCATGACAATAAAACCGGTCAGTTTGAGTTATTTATTTTTGAAAGGTTTACTAAATGAAGTATGACGTGGCTGATTTGACACTTGCGCCGGATGGGATGAAACGGATTTTATGGGCCGACAACGATATGCCGGTCCTGTCGATATTTCGTCAACGTTTCGCTAAAAATAAGCCGCTCAAAGGTCTGAACGTTTCCGGCTGCCTGCACATAACCGCTGAGACGGCTAATCTGGCCAGGACCCTAAAGGCCGGCGGCGGAAACGTTGTTCTTTGCGCATCCAATCCGCTAAGCACACAGGATGATGTTGCCGCCTCTTTGGTGAAGGATTTCGGGATACCGGTCTTTGCTATCTGCGGTGAGAATCGCGCCACTTATTATAAACACATCAACGCCGCTATCGACCATAAGCCCGTGATTACTTTTGATGACGGCGCCGACCTTGTGAATGAATTGCACACCCGCAGAAAAAAGGACGCAGCCAGAATTATTGCAAGTATGGAAGAGACGACAACCGGCGTCATTCGCCTGCGTGCGATGGCCAAGGAAGGCAAGCTGATGATTCCGGTTATCGCCGTAAATGACGCCGCCACCAAGCACCTCTTTGACAACCGCTATGGCACAGGCCAGTCCACTGTTGATGGTGTCATCCGGGCGACCGATTTTCTGATGGCAGGGAAAAAAGTCGTGGTATGCGGCTACGGCTGGTGCGGCCGCGGCTTCGCTATGCGGGTCAGAGGAATGGGCGCAATTGTTATCGTTACGGAAATCGACCCAATCAAGGCCCTTGAAGCGGCTATGGACGGCTTCGAGGTTATGCCGATGGCGCAGGCGGCGGGCATTGGCGAGCTTTTTGTAACGCTTACGGGCAATAAAAACGTTATTCGTGCCGAGCATTTTCGCGTTATGAAAGATAGAGCCGTCGTTGCCAATAGCGGTCATTTCAACGTTGAGATAGATATACCCGCTCTAAAAAAGATGAGCAAGAAAGTGAACCGCAATGTGCGCAAGCACGTTGATGAATATATCCTCAAAAACAACAAGCGCATCTGCTTGCTTGCCGAAGGGCGATTGATTAACCTCGCTGCCGCCAAAGGACATCCCGCCTGTGTAATGGATATGAGCTTTGCGACGCAGGCGCTGGAAGCCGAATACGTGGTAAAAAGGCGAGGCAAGCTCGCTGTCGCAGTTCACGATGTCCCCATTGAAATTGAGCAGCAGGTAAGCACTCTCAAACTCAAGTCGATGTCTATTGAGATAGACAGGCCCACAGCCGAACAAATTGCTTATGTTGCCACCAGCGCCGAGGGGACATAATACGCCGAATTCGGA
Source organism: uncultured Pirellulales bacterium (assembly GCA_964554425.1). Classification (GTDB taxonomy): domain Bacteria; phylum Planctomycetota; class Phycisphaerae; order Sedimentisphaerales; family Anaerobacaceae; genus CAYWXK01. The sequence continues at coordinate 16,508 of CAZKOQ010000006.1, forward strand.
ACTAAGGATGAAAGGCTAAAAACTGTGGAGCGCCGAAACTACTCCACAGTTTTGCACTTTAAGTTGTAAGATTTACGTTTTGCCTCATAGGCACGGTTGACTTATGGTTGCAAATAATAAACAGACCGAAAAAGCACCTATAGCGGCCCCGAAGTCTTTCCTGACCGTGGGACCTGCTCTGCACTATAGCCATAAAAATGTCCAGCGATGCTGGATTCTCGCTGTAGCCGCATTTAGCGTATGTTGTCTGGTCTGGTCAAAGATTGTAAGCGGCGTGTTCTGGTCATTTGACATTGAGGCCATAACTTCTCCCGAATTCTGGTCCGCCAAATATGTTGCTGGCGGAGACCAGTCTATCCTGACAGGTGTGAGCATATTCGAATATCCCTGGCAGATTGTCATTCTGGGTCTGCTTATGGGTGTTCTATCCGTTGTGCCCGTGTTGGAATCCCAGCTTATGAGCTTTGGCTACAGTCTGCTTTTTGTAATAGCGGTTGGCTGGCTGGCAAACCTGCCGGGCTTTGCTATCTGCCTTTTGATAAGCTGTTTTGCCGTATCCTGCCGGCCGCTGCGTTTTCGCTCTCGCTTTATTGCCATATCTTTGTGTATGGCCCCGCAGCTTTTATACTGGGGCTTTTTTGGCGGCGCAAAGGGTGTGGAACCTATCGAGTGGGGATTTGCCTTCGCGCCGTGGATTTGCGCATGGTTTGATGCACTTTGTATTGCAGGGATAGTTCTCGGCATCGGGCATTACAATCGCTATCGGCCGGGGTTGCTGTGGATTGTTACAACTGTGGTCGTTTTGATAGCCGTCATTTTATTTGAGGTAAAAATCGGCTTTGATGAGCTTGACTACCAGCTTTATGTAGCTAAAAACAATCCCGAGAACGTCAATGAATTTCGCGACCACAGCATTACAGATGCACTTGACAAAACGATGGCAAACCCTGCCGTCAAACAATATTTTGCAGGTTTTTTCTACCCTGCTGAGCCGATAACGCTTCGGACGGAGCTTAAAAGAGAGCTCCAGTATCAGCTCAGTCATCCGCCGGCCGGCCTGGCAGACTGGCCAAGCTGGTTCATCGTCCCGCTGGAGTTTAATTATCAGGAAAAGAGACGGCGGCTGCTTCAACAGTATGACCTGTTTATAAACAAGCGCCCCGAAAGCCACCGTATGCCGATTGCACTTTATTACAAGGCAATTCTGAGCGAATACAGCCCAGATGTTAAGTTGCTTGGAGAAAAGGAAACTCTGCACTTCTGCAACGATTATCCGCTCCGCCGGACGCTTCTTGTGTGGTATCGTTTGTATGAGGGTTTTCCAAAAAGTAGCGAGTCAATCGAGGCGCGATGGCGCATCGCAAACGATTGGGCTGGCGCAGGCAGGTTCGAGGAGGCGGATAAAATTGCTTCTGAGGCGCAAGAGATGCTGGCAAAGCGCCTCACGCTTCTTGAGAAAGAATCCCCCTCCGGCTCGCCAGGAGGCCTTGTCGCGAACGACTCGCTGCTGGGCTTATTCCGTCCTTCGCCGGATTCCGCAATGACAGTGTCTAAGTTGACCGACCTGCAGAGAAGATTGAATTACTTACGGCTCGTGATAGGAGCCGAAAATCGAATTGGCGATCCGGGGTCTGCCGAACGCCTGGCACGATTTGTTACGCTGAATCCCTACGCCCTCGATTACGACTTACGCCTGAACGAGCTGCTCAGGCAAACAGGTCCTAAGGATGGACTGCGAGATAACATTCTGCTCGCCCAGGCAAAACTCGTTGCCGATGAGCAGCTTCAGGTCGAGAAACTAAACCAGCTCCACCAATCCTTCCAGGAGACTGACGGCGGAATGCAGGCGTTATACGAGATGGGGCTTTTGAAAATTAGCTTATGGCGCCAGCAGACCGATACGAATCCGGAGCAAAAGAAAAAGTTCCTTGCTGAGACAAGGGCTCTGCTTGCGAATTTCATCACCCTCTACCCAAATAGCTTCTACGCTGAACAGGTCAAAAAAAATCTGGAAGACCTCCCGAAAGCCGATTGACAGGCCCTCTTGCCTTACAAAGGGCTTGATGTGCGGGCACTTGCCTGAGAATCCCAAAGTTCGGGGCTGCGAGGTTGACTTTTTGTTAAATTTTGCTATCATAAAAGATAGCGTGTCGTCGCACGTGATTTGAGGAGTTGTCATTAGGACTGCGACAAAGCGCTAAAAAGTAATACTTTTCTTAAGCTATCGCTAAATTACAAGCGCATTCGACGCCGGTTAATGGCGGGCTTGAGGTTGGGAAGATGGAAGCACCCGACATATCATTTTCTTCGGATAATAAAATGCCAAAGATTCTTCTGGTTGGCGATGTTACTAAAGCATTTTTAGATGCAGCGGATGTTCCGAATATCTGTCAAGTCTGTGCTAACCTTGCCGATGGGGTCGCCGCTGCGACAAAGGATGATTTTGCAGTTATTGGCCTGGTAATGTCGGGCACATCAGGGGCGTTGGGTTCAGCCCTTAAAGCTCTAAGGGAGGCAACCCGCGACGCACGAATTATCTTGCTTGCTCAGATGTGGCAGGAGCCGGCGGCACTGGAACTTGTCCGCCGGACGCCCGGCGAACTTGTCGGCGCCGCCCTGCCTAAAAGTCGTTGGCAGGCAGTGGCAGACGACTATCTAATTTGTCCAATCCGTTTTTCTCAATTCCAATCGCATATCTTGCGTTCGTTTAGCTCTGAGGGTGCCGTCTTACAGGATGAAGCCGTAGAGCAGCGCGGCGGCGCACTCAAAACTGCTGCAATTGACTCTAAGAGTAAAAAAAGGATTGAGCTGCTTGAGAAGCTGGCTACCGAAGATGATTTGACGGAACTTCAAAATAGAAGATATATCTGGGAATTTTCCAGGCAGATTATCGAGCACGCCAGGAGTGAAAATGGCCGCGTGACATTGCTTGTTTTCGATATAGACGACCTCAAGCGCTACAATGACCTTTATGGCCACCGTGCAGGCGACGAAATCCTCAGGCAAGCCGCTATTTTAATGCGGCGGTGCTGCCGGCACCATGATGTTATCGGTAGAATCGGAGGCGATGAATTCGCGGTTGTTTTCTGGGATGACCCATCCCGACAGACGGGCGGAACAGAGGCCGAAAGACGCTCAGCGATGGCCGACCATCCAAAAGAGGTGGTCTCCATCGCAAGGCGGTTTGTCAAAGAGCTGGAAAAAGCCGAGCTTCATTTGTTAGGTCCTGCTGGCAAAGGCGTTCTGACAATAAGCGGGGGACTGGCGAGCTTCCCCCGTGATGGCTCGACGATACAGGAGCTTTTTCAGCGAGCCGATGAGGCACTGTTGGAGGCAAAACGCAGCGGCAAGAACAGAATATACCTTGTCGGCAAACCTCAGAGCGACATTACCGACCTTCAGTAAAACCGAATTGCCCAAATTGCCGCTGCCAATGGCTATCGGGTCACGATTCACGAACGGCAGTTTTAGTTGTCAAAGGGCAGTTTGACGCCCCCTTGTTTTGTCCTGCCTATGTCGGGCTTCCTACCTGTGGTATCTTTTTTGGTAGTTTGCTTAATCCGGCAGGTCAATCCTTTTGTTATCTTGGATGCTTCCCCGGTAACCACCTGTGCAAACGACATCTTTGGCTCAATTCTATTGATTCTTATTGTGGCTACAAGGTTCTCGACTTTGCCGAGGGACTCTTTGGTGTCGGTGTCAAAAATCTCTTGTCCTTCTGTGAAAACATTCAGCAGCGTCCCAACGGCAATTTTTTCACCCCCCTGGTTTAGAATAACCGTGCCATTTTCTTGAATGGCGGCAACTTTAATCGGATAGAGCCGGTCGATGATTGTCTTGACCACATCGTTTGCCACAAGCGTGATGACGCCGTCGCGAATCTGGGCAGGGTCCCACTCCTTTGGGTCCCACTCATTTGAAAGTGCCCGGAGCTCTTCGTTTTCGAGATACCTTTCTGCAATGCCGGCAAAAACGACCTGCTTGGAGGAGCTTATTATCAGCCGATAGTTAAAGACGAACCTGCTCTTATATTCGGTAATGGTGCTGCCGGTTGCCTGAAGGAATTTATCCGTTCTCTCAATTTTTGCTTCCGAGATAGTTCCGACAAGCAGGAAATCCGCTCCGAGGGTGGCGGCAAGTTTTGCCTGTTCTTCGAGGGGAGTATTGTCGGAGAGAAGCATCTGCTTCTCTCGTGCAAAGTCGATGAGATTTTCCCTATCGAGGACGGCAAACTTATTTGTTTGAGTCAGCGCCACAGCCAGGCGTTGCACGAATAAGTTGGAGAGAACTGCCGCGGGTGTCTGGAGATTCCAGAAAGAATAGCTCGGCGCCAGGGCTTTGACGGGCATAAGAGCGATTTTGGTTCTTTTGACATCGCCTCTGGCGGCATAGCTATAGACCATCGCTCTAAGTTTTACTTCATAAGTATTGTCGTCAATCTTCTTCTCTTCGAGTATTTCGTATGTCTTGACCAGCCCCGCTATCTCGGTTGTGTATGCGGTTCCGCTGGCTTCAACCGATACTGCGTCAAACTCAATCCTTTTCTTGCCGGCTTGCTGGCTGTCAATACCAACACCTGCTTCGGAGAAGCCAAGCTCGTATTTGCCGGAATCTACTTTAACGCCCCTGACCTGGCTGACGGCGATATACAAGGCGTTTTTTATTGCCTCATTTCTGTTACTTCCCTGCCCGACAACCTCTTTGACGATAACGTCGTTGCTATCGGCTGCATACAAATTCGCAGATAAAAAGAGGCTGAAAACCAATACGGCAGAAAGCATTTTCATTTTTTATCCCCTAAAAAGGAATTTACTTAAAACAGCTACCAGGCAACAGACCTATTGCTGCCCCTCTTTCCGATGAGCGACTCTTTTTGCCAGAATCTCAGGCCGGTTTTCAGGTCGGTAACCATTAACTGGAAATAATACTCAACCTGCTGGCGATTGTTGTCGTAGCGCAGGTTTCTCTGGAAAATCTTGCCGGCAATACTCAACTCCGGAGCAAGAAGAGTGCCTTTCGCGCCGACTGTCTTCTGGTCGAACTCCTCGGAATCCCTTAGCTCTCTGGTTTCAAGAACCAATTTGTCGGGTGCCCCTTTTCCGCCGACGGCGGATGTCATAACGACCTGCCCGCTGTTCAATAGCTCTTCTTCGATTTTGGCCATAAGCTGGTCGGTGTCGATTCTCTGCATAGTGTCGTTGACGACCCGTCCGGTTGCGACGACGTATCTTCCGCCGCCGGGTTTTTTCATCGCTCCTGAGCTGAGCATAGACTGGACCATTGCGCTTGCGGCCTGGTCAAAATCCCGGTAATCAAGCGCCATAACCGCCTTGCCGTCATCGTGGACGACATCAATGTTTGTGGTTTCCGGTGCGCAGCCGGATACTAAAACGCTGGTTAGAGTGATGATTTGTAATATTCTTGATTTCATAATTTGCTCCTATACTATTGTTCTTTTCTGGTATCCATTCTAAAATTCACTGCTTGGGTCCTCGGTGCAGCGGCCTTGAAAGTGAAAGGCGATTTTCCCATAGCCGACATCGGCGTCCAGACACTCGTTTTTGTCTCAATCACCAGCCCGCTTTCATCAAGCCACTCAACCCTGTATTTGAACCGTTTGGTCTGATATGACTGATTGAAACCGTTGACGTGAACCTCAAGTAATCCGGCGTTGTTTCTTCTGGTAACCGCATTGTCGATGACAATGCCCTCGCCTATAAGCGCGCTAAAGGCATGGGCTACGGGTCTTGTAACGATATTGTTGTCCAGCGAGTCGCTCCTGACGTCTTCCCGCATGTGGATTCTCGGGTCCTTTTGCTGATAACAGCTTGTCAGAAACAATGTAAGCAAGAGCAAAGTAAAGGCATAAGTTTTCATTTTCTGTCCTCTCAAAAAAGCTCAATACGTTATTACATCATACACAGGTGATGCTTCCTTGAACGGTATTTTAATATAAACTACCGCGTTTTTACACTCTGGAATTTGAATATCAAATACTATGCCTCCCGGCGGTATTATACTAATGCGTTTATCGTTCGGCATTGCAAATCGGGCAACCTGAAAATCCTTCGGCAATACCGTCCATATTCTAACATCTGCGGCTGTCGTTGCAAAGGAATATGCAGCCATCATAATGGAGGCGAAGGATGCGGCGGAACTATCCTGTTGTTCCAGCGCATACTGCACCACTGCCTTTGCCGCCGCCGATATTATAGCTCTTGTCAGAATAATCTTAAAGTCTTTATTGAACTCCGTTTGAACGACCCTATCCATATTGGCAACCACTTGCGTCCCGTATTCTTTGTCGCCTGCCTTTACCGATAGGGAAGGATACGCCTGCTCTCTAAAGGACAGTTTGGGCAAAGCGATTCCCGCGTATTTAACCTGTTTGGTTACAAGAAATAACGGCAAATCAATTCTGAATTCCTCCTTGACTGGGCCCAGGCCGTTTTCAAATATCACCCAGACGGTGCTATCCGGTTTTGTATTCCCGCTTAAGATATTCTCAGTGGCGGTTAAATCTTCGGCTATGTAGGTGTTGTTCTGAACCATTCCGTAAGATTCCTTAAGCAGGTCGATTGCCTTAGAATGGTCTCCTACAAGGTTAAAATAAATCCCTGCAATGTAGGTGGTGAATGGGTTGACGAAATCAGGATATGCCTCGAACTCATATAAACCCGGGTAATTTTGAGAAATCAGCCGCTGAACATTCGGGTCGTCTATATTTTCCTGTATTTTGGGATTTTTCCCCTGCTGCTCTTTTGCGACCTCTTCTTTGAGCTTGTTTATTTCCTGGGCAAACTTCTCCTTTGCCCGTCTTTGTCTGTCTAATGCGCGGTTGAACTCGACCCTGGCTAGCTCATCGTTCTTTGAAATCATAAAGTTGAGAGCTTTGTAGGTATTAACCATTATGCCGTCATACTCTTCGCCTCTGTATGGCATTGTGTTATCATTGACAATAGTGGCGGCAATGTTGCCCGCAACAGTGCTCTGCAGGTCAAATTGTTTCAGCATCTCTTCGGACTTATCGAAATATTCCGTGCTTTTTTGATAGTCACGCTGCAATCTTTCGACGGAAGCCACCTGGAGCGACCAGAGCAAATCTTCCCTGGCAGGTTTTTGACTTTTGCTAATCTTGGAGCTGGCAAACTCTATGGATTTTGCGTAATTTGCTGTTCTGAAATGTCCGTTGAAGACTTCCAGTTGGCTTTTGGGGGCATTGCAGCCCGCAAAGAAGGGAATAAGTAACAATATGAGCACGAATTTACGGTTAAAGACCTTGCTTTTCATAAAAATTCTAAACACTCTATCTATTTTCATTACCGCACTCCCGAAGTGAGTGCCGGAATCCATTCCGTTCGGCATCTCCCGCAGGGACGGCTCTCACTCCTCCCTGAATAGCTTCTCAAAAACAAATATTCCGGCGTTTTCAATTTATTAACCAGCAATATTATCCCTTGCGATTATGCCCCATTTTGAGTTCCTGGGGTTCGCTTCCTGCTTCTCTAAATCTTTGTTCTATATATCAGATAACCTAAATCCTGTCAAGAGCTTTCTGCGTGGTCAAAACAGCACATTCTAAAATCGTCAAACTAAGCGGCTTGCTTTGGGTAATTACCCCCGAAATCCCGCTGAAAACCCCGAAACGCCAAAGAACGCTTACTTTTTTCTTTGAACAACCTGTCTTGCAGCTTATATTGTCAGTTTGTCTTAGAATCCTATTGAGTTGGTGATTTGTGAGAATGTTATGAGTAATAGTTCTGTCACGGGCCCGAAGGGTTTTTTGGCAGCGGGGGTCAGTTGCGGGATAAAGCAGTCCGGCAGGCCGGACGTGGGGCTTATTTTCTGTCCCACCGGTGCAACTGCGGCAGCGGTCTTTACGACAAATAAGGTGGTCTCAGCGGCAGTCGAGGTAAGCAAAAAGCACATAAGAAGCCCAAAATCCTATGCGGTAGTTGTCAATTCCGGCTGTGCTAATACCTGCACAGGTCAGAGAGGAATAGAAAACGCGATAAAAATGTGCACCCTTGCGGCGTCGCACGTCGCTCGCCGCTCGTCGCACGAGTCACGAAATGTTCTGGTTGCTTCGACTGGCATAATCGGCCACCAATTGCCAATGAGAAAAATAAAAGCAGGGATTGCAAAGGCAGTAAAGGCACTTTCGAATTCACCGAGGGCGGGACTTTCCTTCACAAAGGCGATAATGACAACCGATACAAAGCCAAAGCAGGCTATTCGTCAGATAAGTATCGAGTCACGAGTCACGAGTCACGAATCACGAATTAAAATAGCCGGAGTGGTGAAGGGGGCTGGGATGATTGCCCCGAATCTGGCCACAATGCTTTGTTTCATTACGACCGATGTGGATATAAGCAAACCGATGTTAGCCGGGGCATTGAAAGATGCTGTCGGCAATTCGCTCAACAAACTGACGGTTGACGGTCATCAAAGCACTAACGACACGGCGATAATCCTTGCCTCGGGACTCGCAGGCAATCGCCCGATAGTAAACCGGTGTCCGCGATATAAAAAATTCGCCAGAGCTTTGACGGATTTGTGCGATGATTTAGCCAGGCAAATGGCCCTCGATGCCGAGGGGGCAACACGGATGTTCAAGGTTGTTGTTAAAGGAGCAGCGACAGAGGCGGATGCGGCGAAGGCGGCGAGGGCAGTAGCAAATTACCCCCTGGTAAAATGCGCGGTGCACGGCAACGACCCCAACTGGGGCAGGATTGTCTGTGCCGTCGGCTCGGCTGGTGTGAAACTGAATCCGGCGAGGCTATCCTGCAAAATTGGGCCTATTACCGTCTTCAAAAATGGTGCACCAGTAAAATTTGACGAAAAAAGGGCAAGTGCAATTATCCGGCAAACTGAGCATACGATAACCGTGGATTTGGGAGCGGGAAGGCAAAGCGATTTCTGCTATGGCTGCGATTTGAGCGCCGAATACGTCAGAATAAACGCAGAATACAGGACATAGCAGACACTAAAAAATAAATGAAAATCAGACCTAAAGACCAAAAATCAACAAGTTTTTGCCGGTTTTCCCTTCATTTTGTTATTTTGCGTCCAGGTTTCGTCAAAAATTCTTGAAAAAGAATTCCAAACTGTTAGAATTCCACCTTTTTATATATGTAGTTCTGATGCTCATAGTAGTAACCGTAATCACTCGAAAGGAGAATATAACGTGAAGACATTTAAGATTGCTTCTGGAGTTTCGCTTGTAACATTTGTATTTAGCACAGTTGCGGCAGCAGCGGAAGGTTCCGGGACCGTGGAGGCGTCAGGCACGCCATTGGGCTGGTGGATTGCACCATTGTCTTCGGTGGCGGCGCTGGTATTTGCTTACATATTCTACAGGCAAATGATGGCCTCGCCTAAAGGCAATGAGCTTATGGAAAATATTGCCTCTTATGTTCGCGAAGGGGCTTATGCGTATCTTTTCAGACAGTATAGCGTCGTGGCACTTATATTTTTGCTGCTTAGCGTTATCTTTGGTGTGCTGGCGTATTTTGGCATCCAGAATCCCTTTGTGCCGGTGGCCTTTTTGACGGGCGGATTCTTTAGCGGCCTGTGTGGATTTTTCGGGATGAAAACTGCCACCAATGCATCAAGCAGAACCGCTCAGGGCGCGACAGTCAGCTTAAACAGGGCTTTGCAAGTCGCATTCCGTTCCGGTTCTGTTATGGGGCTGGTTGTAGTTGGCTTTGGTCTGCTGGATATTTCGATTTGGTATCTGATTTTAGATAAGCTGGTCTATACAGCCGACCATATGGCCAATGGCCTGAAATTGTTCGGCGTAATGCTGGTGCACGCGGGAATGAATCCTGAAACAAAGTTATCCGAAATAACAACCACAATGATTACGTTCGGGATGGGTGCTTCGACCCAGGCGCTCTTTGCCCGTGTGGGCGGCGGCATCTTCACCAAGTCAGCGGATGTCGGAGCGGACCTTGTCGGCAAGGTGGAAGCCGGAATCCCGGAGGATGACCCCAGAAACCCGGCAACAATCGCCGATAACGTCGGCGATAACGTCGGCGACGTGGCAGGTATGGGCGCAGACCTCTATGAAA
>CAZKOQ010000007.1:0-25586 GCA_964554425.1 uncultured Pirellulales bacterium
GTTTTGCTTCGCAAAAGCGAAGCAGCGGGGGCGACCGCCCGACCCACTCATTCAATTTTCAATTTACTATTTACTATTGATAATTGATTATTGCAGACGAAGGATATTATACCAGAATTGCAGACTGATTTCAAGATTTTAACGTTTGATTTCGATGTGGTTTTTGAATTGCTGGTCATCTGTTTGCGGGAAGTCGGTTCTGGAGTGGACGCCGCGGCTTTCCTGACGGCGGTCGGCTGACTGTGCTATAAGAAGACAGGTGGTAAGCATATTTTGACATTCCCAGCCCACCGGCGAGTTAAAGACCTTGTCCATCACGTAGCGCTGCCAGAATTTGATGATTTCCTGAGTTTCTGCCAGTAGATAGGCCGTTCGCATGATGCCGACATTTCGCCACATAAGAGAGCGGAGCGAGTTTCTAATGTCGGCGGTGTCCAGACGCGTGCGGTCGGAGTGTTCAATTTGGAATTGTATAGGCGGATGTTTGATATGAGAGCGTGCTCTCTTTTTTTGCTCTGCGATTGCCTGGCCTGCGATTTTGCCGAAGACCAGCCCTTCCAGGAGGGAGTTGCTGCCGAGGCGGTTTGCGCCGTGCAAGCCGGTTGAGGCGACCTCACCGCAGGCGTAGAGATTTTCGATGCTTGTTCTGGCCGAACTGTCGGTCTTTACGCCGCCAACCATATAATGGGCGCTTGGGCGGACGGGAATGAGGTCTCGACTTACATCTATGTCGAAACTTTCGCACAATTCGCTAATTAGAGGAAATCTCTTTGCAACATAAGTCTTGTCAAGGTGGCGAATATCCAGATAGACGTGGGTCGATTCGGTCTTGCGCATCTGTTCGAGGATTGCCCGGCTAACGATGTCGCGCGGTGCAAGCTCGGCAGATTCGTGGTAGTCCTTCATAAAGCGACACCCTTTGGTATCGAGCAGGATTGCACCTTCGCCGCGAAGCGTCTCTGTGATTAAGGCCCGCGAAGCGCCCGCGATGTAGAGGGTAGTCGGGTGAAACTGGACGAATTCCAGGTCGCGCAGGACCGCGCCTGCGCGGTAGCCGATTGCCAGCCCGTCGCCGGTGGCAACATCCGGGTTTGTGGTCTCGCGATAGAGCTGACCTGCGCCGCCGGTTGCAAGGATTGTGTTCGCCGCCCAGATTATCTGAAGCCCCCGCTGCTTGTCGAGGCCGATAACTCCGATACATCTATTGTCATCGGTGAGCAGGTCGATGGTGAAAAAGTTCTCTATTATCTTTATCCTGGCGCTGCTCCTGACCTTTTTTATGAGCGCTTCTGCGATAATGCGTCCGGTCTCATCGCCGTGAGCGTGAGCGATGCGTGGGTGGGTATGGCCGCCCTCGATGGTGGCGGCAATATGGCCATCGAGCAGGTCAAACTCAACGCCCCAGCGGAGCAGCTGCTCAATTAGCTGCGGCCCCTGGTGAACAACCAATTCGACGACGCTTTCATCGCATATCCCGCAGCCAGTAGCGAGTGTGTCGGCGATATGCGACTGGAACGTATCGGCTTTATCGAGGACGGATGCGATGCCGCCCTGGGCATTCCAGGTGTTGCTGTTTTCAATCGCATCTTTGCAGACAATAGTAACATTGCGGTAATTCGCTGCTCCCTCGACTACGCTCGGGACAAGCTCAATGGCGGCACGAAGGCCCGCGATGCCCGCTCCTATCACCAGACAATCAGTAAAGAGCTGCTGCGTCGAGGCAGAGTCGATATTTACTAAATATCGTCTAAATTCCGGATTTCCTGTCATAATCGCAATTTTAGTTTATCAGAATATCATTGGGCCAAGTAGTGGACTTCAGGTTATCAGAATATCAGGTTGACTCTGTTTTTCCTGATGTCCTGATTTCCCTGATTTTCTGATTCCCTTGTCTCTACTCTGTTAATTTTATTTTGGGCCTTTGCCGGGCTTTGGGCCGGCAGGGGCATTCGGCTCAGCGGTCTTTTTTCGACTGAGGGTAATGGCGTCCCCAAACACCCTTTTGTCATCGGCATATTTGAGGACAAATGCCTGGAGTTCTTTTGTCGAGGCCGTCAATAGATATTTGGCTGGCCCATCCTCAAGAAAATCGTGCTTGACCGCATTGGGGTCTGCCTTGAGAAATTCTGCCATCTTCTCGTCATCTGTTCTTAGCATCTTTAACTGAGGTTCGATGGAGTTTATCTTTATGAAGGTATGGGCGGGTATCAGAAATAAAGTGTTATACGCCCACTCAATCTTGTTCGGGTCCTGCTGTTCCCAAGGGGCTGGGCAAGCATCTAAAAAGAGTTTATCTTTAAGCTTGACCAGATGAGCGACGAACAAACCCTTTTTGCCCTCTTCATCGGAGAAAATCAGCCGGTAGGCATTCTCGTTTGCGTCAGCCCGCTTAAACTCCCAGATTGTCCCGCTTGGCTCTTCTTTTGTCTCGGTCTGCTCTTCTTGCACCCAGGTGCCGAGGAGTTTCTCATTGAAAACGACATCTTTTTCACTATAAAGGGGATGCAAGGACATAACAGGCAGACAGCCGCCCAAAAGGATTGCCAATAAATAAAAAAGAAATGTCTTAGTTTTCATTTTTCGTCTCCTGAAAACAATTTGTTCTTTAGCAACAAAATAATTTCCGACCGACTCCACACTTCTGGATTCCCGCTCCTTCGACCCTGCTCAGGACAGGTTTCGCGGGAATAACAGAGAGCGCCCTTTCTTTTTGTCAGGTGGCCTTAGCTGAATAACAAAAAGAACAATAACCAACTCTGCATTATAGCAATCGGCGCAAGATAGTCAATTTTGAGTTCTTTTGCGGGGAATGATTGCAAAAAGGTCCCAAAATAGATAGAGTGCACAGGTTAAAAAATCAAACTGAATAATAAAAGAGAGTATAAAAGATGCCGGATGTAAGCGCCGTTGGCTGGGTTGTAGTCGCATTGTGTGCAATTATGGTGGGGATTTCAAAGACCGGAATACCCGGCTTTGGAATTCTGGTTGTGCCGCTGATGGCATCTGTCCTGCCCGCGAGGGCTTCGACCGGAGCGCTGTTAGGCATTTTAATACTGGCGGACCTATTTGCCATTACTTACCATCGGCACAATGCCAAGTGGGGTCATGTGCTGCGGCTGCTTGCGCCTTCTCTTGCAGGCGTGGTGGCAGGATATTTCGCGATGAAGGTTGTCAACGACCGGCAGCTTGAGCCGATTATCGGCGGGATAGTACTCGTGATGCTGGCGGTCAATTACTGGCGGACAACGACAAAAGGCAAAGATGCGCCGATTCCGACTCAATGGTGGTTTGCAGCAGGGCTCGGGTTTCTGGCGGGGGTTACAACAATGATGGCCAATGCGGCCGGGCCGATAACGACTATTTATCTGTTGGCGATGCGGCTGCCAAAGATTGAGTTCGTGGGAACGGCGGCGTGGTTCTTCTTCGTTATCAACTGGCTCAAGGTGCCGTTCAGCGTAAGCTTAGACATAATGTCGAGAGAGTCAATCAAACTTGATGTGCTAATGCTGCCATTTATTGCAGCGGGGTCGGTCATAGGGATATTATTTTTGAAGCGGATTCCGCAGAAGGCATTCAGCGCTATCGTGCAGATTCTTGCGGCTGCGGCGGCCATCAAGCTTTTGTTTTGACAGAATTTTTGCATAATTTATGAAACATTTAGGTTAAGGATGCACTCTGATGGACAGGCGAAGATTTATTAAATCATTGGGGCTTGCAGGGGGGGCGTTGGCTATATCTCAATGCGCAGATAAAACTTCAGCCCTCGGCTTTAGGTTTCCTGCACGCAGCACTATAGATAAAGTGAAGCCGAATTTTGTTTTTATCTTAGCGGATGATTTGGGGTGGTCGCAGATCGGCTGCTACGTGAGCGGGTTCTATGAGACACCCAATATCGACCGGCTGGCCGGCGAGGGGATGAGATTTACCGATGCCTACTCGGCTGGGCCAGTGTGTTCGCCGACCCGCGCCAGCATAATGACAGGCAAGTATCCGGCACGTCTGCACATAACCGACTTTATTGCCGGAAGCGACTATCCGGACGAGAAACTGACGCAGCCGGACTGGCAGAAATTTTTGCCGCTGGAAGAAGTAACAATTGCGGAGGTTCTCAAAGGGGACAGCTACGTTACGGCCAGTTTCGGGAAGTGGCATTTAAGCACTGCGAAAAAGCCGCCTGAAAGCGAACTGTATGACCCGGATAAACAGGGCTTTGACGAGACGATTATCACCGAGAAGCCGTCGGCGAAACAAGACGCCGAAAAGGACGCACACAATGTCGAGCTGATTACGGAAAAGGCGCTGGACTTTTTAGAGAGGAACAAGGATAAGCCGTTTTTCTTATATCTTGGCCACAATACAATTCACGCTCCGATTATGGGGAAAAAGAAACTAATTGAAAGGTATAAAGGCAAGAGCGGCTCAAATTTGCCCCAGAATAATCCGGTAATTGCGGCCATGCTCGAAGAGCTGGATATAAGCGTGGGCAGATTGCTAAAGAAGCTCGATGAGCTGCAAATTGCAGATAATACTATCGTCATCTTTTTCTCTGATAACGGCGGGCTGGAAAAAGATGCGATGCAGACTCCCCTGCGGAGCGGCAAGGCCAATCTATATGAAGGCGGCATCAGAGTGCCATTGATTGTTCGCTGGCCGAAAATCGTAAAGCCCGGCAGCATTTGCGGCGAGCCGGTAATAAGCGTTGATTTTCTGCCGACCATTCTGGATATTACAGGTCTGGAAAGGAAAGCGCCAAAGTCAATTGACGGGGCAAGTTTTGTGGCGCTTCTTAAAGGGACCGGCACACATAAAAGGCAGGCGATTTACTGGCACTATCCGCACTATCACGGGGCTGGGGTCGGCCCTTGCGGGGCCATCCGCAGCGGCGACTATAAGCTGATTGAATGGTTCGATGAGACCATTTGCGGCCCTAATAATAGATACGAGCTTTACAATCTCAGAAAAGACATCGGTGAGCAGAACAATCTTGCAAAAGAAATGCCGAGAGAGGTCGAGAAGCTCAAAAAGAAGCTGTCAAGCTGGCGACAGAAGGTGAACGTGCAGATGCCGACTCCAAATCCGAACTATAATCCGCTGAAAGCCAAAAAGTCAAAAAGACAGAATTAACTCTAATTTTTTAAAAGCCACAAAAGTAAAAAGGGAAAACAAGGAGGCACAAAATGGCTGTTGATGCCGAGACGACACAAACGACTTCTCAGCAAATCGGGATGAATCCACGCATCGAGAAAGACCGCCAGTTGCTTCTGGACGCCAAAGATATGGGCCGATGGGCAACGCTGAAGGCGTTTATAAGATTGTCCGGACCCGGCTGGCTTCAAAGCGGCATAACATTAGGCGGAGGGTCGCTGTCATCGTGTCTGTATCTGGGTATGCTGGTCGGGTTTAACTTCCTGTGGCTTCAGCCGGTCGCAATGATACTTGGCATCGTTATGCTCAGCGCCATTGCATACATTACGCTTTCGACCGGCCAGAGGCCGGTGCGGGCGATTAACGAGCACGTCAATCCTGTGCTGGGCTGGGGGTGGCTGCTTGCGTCAATGGCGGCAAATATGGTCTGGTCTATGACGCAGTTTGCTCTGGGGATAGCGTCGATTCGGCAGAACCTGCTGCCAAATCTTTTCGGGCCGGAAGCGATGCCGGAAATGCAGGGTAAGATTTTGGCCGCCTGCTGCTTTTTGGCGGTCTGCATTACAGGGACGATGCTCTACGGCATCAAGGGCTGGGGAATGAAGGTCTATGAAACCATCATAAAGGGTTCGGTTACGATAGTAGTGCTGTGCTTCTTAGGCGTTATAGTCAAATTGGGTGTCGAGGGCGCCCTGGACGGGAGGCAGATTTTGCGAGGGCTGGTGCCGAATTTTGGGCTGTTGTTTAGGCCGGCGGATGCCTTTGCCGGAGCTATTGCCTCGGTTGGCAGCGGATGCCAGGAGTTCTGGAGGTCTTTGATTATCGGTCAGCAGAGGGATGTTATGATAAGCGCCGCCGCTACAGCGGTGGGAATCAATATGACATTTATGCTGCCTTATTCGATGCTGCGAAAGGGCTGGGACAAGGCGTTTCGCGGGCTGTCAATCTTTGACCTCTCGACGGGGCTGTTTATCCCGTTTATTCTTGCGACCGGCTTTGTGGTGGTTGCGTCGGCGTCGCGTTTTCATGCCAGACCTGCTCCTGGTTTTGTGTCTGATACGCCTGGGGCTATTGTTACAGAGAAGCCCGCAGAGAATCTGGTTGCCTCTTACAATGAGCTGCTGGCGGAGCGGCTGAAATATGAAATCGGAGAGGATGCATTTGGGAGGATGTCTGCACCGGAAAAAAAGCTGCGGATAGAAGCGCTGCCGGACGCCGATAAGAAAATGGCGGCGATGTTAGTCAAAAGGGACGCGTTCAATTTAGCCGATACGCTAGCGCCGCTGGTGGGCAAGAAATTTGCCCAGTATGTCTTTGGTCTGGGCGTTCTCGGAATGGTCGTAGGGGCAGCGACGATGCTGATGACAATCAACGGTCTGTGTTTGTGTGAGCTGTTGAATCGGCCGCCAAAGGGCTGGCTGCAACGGGCTGGGAGCTTAATGGTATCTTTGAGCATCTTAGTGCCGCTTTTCTGGCGTAAGGCGGCGTTCTGGCTGGCGGTGCCGACATCTATATTCTGTATGACGCTGCTGCCGATTGCGTATCTGACATTCCTTTTGCTTATGAACCAAAAAAGCTTGCTCGGCGAGAGCATGCCGCGGGGTGTCAAACGGCTGGCGTGGAATGTGCTGATGGCGATTGCTACCGCTGCCGCCGCTTTCGGCAGTATATGGAGCTTGTGGTCAAAGGCAAGGTGGGTGGGCATAGGAGCGCTGCTTGGCTTTGTCGGGCTTGCTGTGGTTGTGCACTTTGCCCGCAAGAGACAACCGGTATGACACCTGAGCAGTGGGAAAAATTGCTGGCGGTTATGAAGGGTGGGTTGATTGAGCCGTTACCGGTGGGATTTATCATTGACAGCCCCTGGCTGCCCGGCTGGGCAGGCACTTCGACAAGCGATTATTTCTCCAGCGACCGGGTTTGGTTCGACGCCAACCTCAAGGCCGTTGAGCGGTTCCCGGATATTATGTTTTTACCTGGTTTCTGGGCCGAGTTCGGGATGTGCACAGAGCCGTCCGCCTTCGGCGCGGAGTGCTCCTGGGGTGAAAACGCTTTGCCGCACCCAGGTAAAATAATATCGGATATTAAGGGCATAGATTCTATCAATAAGCCGAATCCCAAAACAGACGGCTTGTTACCTTCTGTTCTTAATCGGCTCAAGCGATACCAGCATCAAATTGAGCAGGCAGGTCACGCAATCAAATTTGCGGTATCTCGCGGGCCGCTGACTGTTGCATCGTTTGTTCTGGACACAACGGAGTTTCTTACAGCCATACGCACCAATCCTGATAAGGTTAGCAAGCTGATGGAGACCATAACCGGCTTTATTATCGACTGGCTCGAAGTTCAGATGGAGACATTTTCCTCCATCGACGGCGTTTTTATCCTCGACGATATTGTGGGCTTTTTGGGGCCGGATGACTTCAAAGAAATGGCCCTACCGTATCTGTCCCGCATTTTTCGACGGTTCGAGGTCTCGGTGAAATTTTTTCACAATGACGCCGCAGGGCTTATTTGCGCCCCGCACCTTGCGGGAATGGGGGTAAATCTTTTTAATTTTAGCTACCAGCACACGCTGGAAGAGATGCGGAGCCGCGCAGGGGCATATATTACGCTGCTTGGCAATATCCCGCCGCGAGATGTTATGGCGGCAGGTGTCGGCGAAGATGTGAGCAGCAGTGTAAGAGCGGCGATTGATGCGGTGCAAGATAAGCGGCGGATAATCCTATCCTGCGGCGGAGGTATGCCGCCTGGAGTTCCGACAGAGAACATTGAGGCGTTTTTGTCGGCAGCCGGTTATGAATCTCATTAGGGCTGGTGCAGGATTTCCTTATCTTATGGAGGGGACTGCGATGGTGGTAGCGGGCCAAGGGGCTGCATGGGGGTTGTGGGCTGCTCTTCCCAGAAACGGAATGGGCGGTGCAAAGGGCCTGGGCCGTGCGGGCCCGGGCCACGTCCAGGGCCCGGCCCTTCGCCGGGGCCGGCGCCGCGTGGCTGCCACAGGCGATTTTGCAGCTGCAGAATTTGTTGGTCCCAGATTTGCCGCTGCCGCTCGTCGAGGATGCTCCTGACTTCCTCGTAAAGCAGGTTCATTTCCTTTGCGATGCGGGGACGGGCCTGCTCGCGGACATCGCGCAACGCCTCGATGTGCTTAGTGATAATCGCCTCAACCTGCGATTGCTGGGAGGGATTAAGCTCCAGTGCGCGTTGCAGTCCTCGAATCATCTGCTCATTGACGGCTTCGAGGCCGGCAGGGAAGTGTCTCTGGGGACGGCCAACTGTCATCAAGGTCAGCCCTGCGCCAATGACAACGCCGGCTATCAAAATGACAAGCCCGAAGAAGGCCAGTTTCCAGCGATGGGAACGCCTTAGTAAAAGTAACTGCTGGTCGTATTGCTCGGTCATTATGACACCCACGAAATCAGCTCATAAATTCCGGACATAGCGCCGTTGGTTAAGGACTCAATCGACAGATACGATATTGCCGCGATAGAGGCGGCTGCCGCCGATGAAAGCGAGGCAATCCACACCAAAGGCCGGTATGAAACCATCTCCGTCCGTCTGCGGCGAGAGGTCAACATCGCCAGGACATCATCGGCCACATCGACCGGGGGCTGCGATTCTTTTTGTGCCTGGATTACCAGTTTTTCAAATAGAGCGTTTCGGTTCATAATTGTATTTCCCGCCCTGCCTGGAGAAAGAGTTTTTTGAGTTTCTTTTTTGCACGGTAGCTCTGAACTTTGACCATAGTTTTGCTCCAGCCGGTCCGGCGGGCAGTTTCTTCGAGGTCGCACTGCTCCAGATATCGCAACGTCAGCACCAGCCGGTCTCTCGGCGGCAGTTGCTCAAGAAGCTGGTGCAATAGCCGGCCTGCCTGGTCGGGCTCGATACTTTCCGTATTATTTTCATCGGCCAGGCGGTCCCACTGCTCAAAGCTAAAGTGCTCGGTTTTTTGCCGGCGGCGGTTCTGTTTCCAGAATTGATAGCCGACGGAGGTAGCTATTCTGGACAGCCAGTGAGAAAACGGCGCCTTTGCCTTGTAAGTGCTCAAGCTTAAGTATGCCTCCACAAAAACATCCTGAACAAGCTCCTGGTGGGCTCCCTTGTTGCGCGCAAATCTGAACATAATTTGGCTGACGTGCTGCTGGTATCTCTCGATAAGCCGCCTGTATGCCTCGGAGTCGCCTTTGATGCTCTGCCGGACGTCCTGCAAGTCATCCATCGCGACCGTTGCAGAGAGAAGCATCTGCTTATTAGCAATTGAAGACAAGCTCGCATATTCTCCTAAGCGTCACGCAATCGCCAGGTAACTATCCTTCTTTGCCTGTTTCCAGTTGTGGCATCCAAGGATAGCTGAATTTGGCTTTAGCATAGACTACCCTATATTGTAAATAGCAGGTCTGTGAAATCAAGCCCGCCTTTTGCGGGGCGCAGGTATTGCCCTGCCCGAACGAGCTAGTTCAGGCAGGGCTGCATACCGCTTGTTACGAACTACTTGTGAGAAGCCACCTTTCAATATCATATTCGTAGTTAGTGAACACCGCGTTTTTGAGCGGCCGTCTATTACCACCTGCCACGCCGGCCCTGACGGGGCGGAAACGGAAGCGTCGGCTGATTAGGTTCCGGCCCTGACGGTTGTCCTCGAACTTGTGTCTCCACTCCGATACCAGGTGGACCCAGATGAAGCGGCCCAAGCCATTGCGTGCCTTGTTTTTTAAGGTCTTCAAGTTTCTTTAGCTGCTCTTCGGTCAGGACCGCCTTAATCGATGTCATAATCGAAGCCCGCAGGACCGCCTGGTTGCCGATTGCCTCGCCAAGCGTCTGTGCCGCTGCACGGATGGCCGCTTCTTCTTTTTCCTCCATCACGGCCTGATGCAAGGCCTGGTTGGCGTTCTGGACAGCCGTTCGCGCAGCTTCCATCGGCTCATTTTTTTCTTCGAGGACGGTTCGTATTTTTTCCTGCTGCTCGTCGGTAATGTTCAACAGACGAAGGACGTGAGGCATCAGGAACCCGCCCTGTCCGTTGTGGGGCTGCAATCCCATCCCCGGGCCGCGTCCCTGCATCCCCCAGCCCGGACCATAGCCCTGTGGTCCAAAGCCCGGACCCCGAGCTCCGCCTCTGCCGAATCGGTCATAATATGGTCCGAGGGGATTCGGGCAATCAAGGCCGAAGTCGCCATAGGGAGGGCCATCGGGAGTCAGCGCCTCTGGCTGATGGACAGGCGGATTGAGCGGCTGTGTCTGTGGATAAAACGGCCGCTGGCCTCGACCGGCACGTCCACCCGGCTGGGCGAAACTCTGGGCAGATACCAACACGGCAATAATTGCCGCAATAATGAGAATTGTTCCTACTGTCTTTTTCATTTTTTGTTTCCTTTCAAATCTTTGGTTTCTGTTTGCCCCTTGCACATTCATCCGTAACACGGACGGCGGACAAAAAGGGCTTTTCCAAAGAGATAGTGGATAAAAGAAGTGAAAAGGTTACAGGGGGCAGGAGGTAAATCTACAATTTTCTATTTTCGATTTATCATTTACTCAGACTGACCGATTCGACGGCGTTAGTAATTATAAGCGCTTTATTTGTAAGAGAATGTAGTAACCTGTCATTCTGAGCGAAACGAGCCTTTAGCCCTGAGCGGAGTCGAAGGGGAAGAATCTGGCCAATGGATTAAAATTGACACTCGCGGCCCAGATGTTTCGCCTTCGGCTCAACATGACAGTGAATTTAGGCCAGATGCTTCGCCTTTCGGCTCAGCATGACAATAAAAACGGTCAGTTTGAGTTATTTATGAATCTCGGGTCTGTCCTACGCAATGTGCACTATGAACAAATAACAGCGAAATACGATATATAAAATAATAGATACGAATCCGCCACACGGACGGCGGACAAGCGCCGAATCTGCCTGCGGAGTGAGATTTTCGTTGACTTTTTCGGTCGTTCGGGGGTAAAATAATAGGCAAAAGTTGACTGAAGCAAAATGCCGATTTTATACTTTATACAGAGAAATATAATGAAGGCGCAAATTATGGTTAAGAACTTAACAATCATTTTAACGGTAGCGGCGATGAGCGTAGTGCTGGCATTAACGGCTGGGTGCGAGAGCGACGCCGGGACAGGAGCGACTATTGGCGGTCTGGGTGGTGCGGGCCTCGGGGCCATAATCGGCCATCAGTCGGACCACACAACAGAAGGAGCGCTGATTGGCGGAGCCGTAGGGGCCGGCGGCGGCTATTTAATAGGGAATGAGCGGGATAAAAAGAGGGAACAAGCCGAGTCGGACAATCTCCGCCAGGAAATAAACACTGTTACCGTCAACGTTACCAACAGTAACGGCTCTGTTACGCCAGTAACGCTGAGAAGGCAGGGAACCGGCTATGTCGGTCCTAAGGGCGAGTTCTACAATCAACTGCCCACGCCAGAACAATTGAAGCCGGTCTATGGGTTTTAGCGACTAACTCGACGGGAAGCAAACCCAGGAAGCTAAAAACTTGAAACTTAATCAGCCGTAGGCGGCAGGCGGATAAAATCTAAAAACTGACGAAGCCCTGACAATTTTGGCTTGCCTTGAGTTCTCTGCTCTTGTCTTGCGGCAGGAAGACGCAGGGGCGCGATTATGAACGAGTCGGCCTGGTAAGCAACCAGGAGGCCGATGAAATGTTCAAATTGGCTCAGCAGCTATTTGATATGGTCCAGAAATGGATTCGCAAAAACTGCCCCGTTTTTCTGTGAAGTTGGCATTATCCCACAAAACGAAATACTTATAACCCGCCTTGAAACGGCGGGGGCAGCAATATTGGCAAGAGGCGGCTGTTAAATTGCACCATCCGCAGGTTTTTGCTGGCCGTTGGGTCTGTCGGGCCAATTTAGGACGTCGAAAATAAATTCGCTGGCCTGCCGCACCAGCACATCCGGCACGCAGGGGCATATCTCGAACGAGCCGACTATGTCGTTATCGTATTTACTCAAGACATTCAGCAGGTAATCCCACTTTTCGCGGGCGATTCCGCCTGGTAAGCCCGGCGGCCCGTGGTCGTCGGTCCGGCCAAAATTGTCGGTCAAGTGCAAATGCACCACCCGAGGAGCAAGCGTATCAACATATTGCTTGAAGCTAAATTCGCCGTCGAGGTTGGCAGAGCCGGTATCGAGGCAAAACAACAGCGACTCAAATTCTCTGCCCAGTTTTTTTAGCACCGGCAGTCGTCCGGTCTCGACGCACAATTTTACTTCGTTTTGCTCGGCGAGCTTGACAACATCTGCGACAAAGCTTTTTGTGTCAGGCCCTATACCGTTAGTGATGCCCAGCCCCTGCAGGTCGGCTACGATGTTAGCGCCCAGCATTTTTGCGCATTCGATTTGCTCGTTCCACTTTGGCAGCGTAGGGCGGTCATCGCGGGAGCGCATCGCTACGAGCATACCGTTGGTGGCTGCTGCGAGGCGGGGCCAGTTTCGCCGCTCGTAGCGGCACTCGCTGCGGCCATTTATATAGGGCCATAGTTCCACGCCGAAGCCGAGGGACTTGAGAAACTGGCACTCCTGCTCGAGAGAGAGCGAGTGCTCCTGCCCCCAGAACAGCATTGTCGAAACGGTATATCTGATTCGCATTATAGGCACCCTATTACAATTTAGCCAACGAAGGCCACGTCAAGTCTTATATCGAATAAAAGAAAATGTGAGTTCAAAAGTATCCTGTGAATTGTGCGTTTTTTCAGGGCCATCCGGCCACGCACGGGTTATTAGTCCAATAATAGGCAAATTTTTCAAGGCCGCAAAGCACAGCGGTTAGGCAGGAGCATAAGTGCTTAAGAGTCCGCCACACAGAATGGCGGATAAACTCCAGGGCACAAGGCAAAAGGCAGTGAAACGGTTTGACGATAGACGATGAATGAAGGACGATATACAATTCACGAGCAATGGCTGAAGGGTGATTTAAACTTATGGTAAGAGTAATTGCGTCAAGTTTGATTTTTGCGGCTATTTGTCTGGCTGGGTGCAGCGGACAAAGAGGAATACAAGCGGGGCGAGATACTCCGTGCGCAACACCGCCGGCATCCGAGAAGATGGCGAAGGAACTGCAAGACCAGAATGTCCCGGCCCTGGAGGGCGTGGATGTCTGGCAAAATGAATATGGGCCGGGGCTGAAGCTGGTTACGGCGCACTATGAGATTTTTACAACTCTTTTAGAGCCGATGACGCTGGGCCGAATCCCATTGCTTATGGAATCTGCTTATCGCAGCTACAATGGCCAGCTTGGTGAGCCGATAGAGAGCACTACAAGATTCACTATCTATCTTTTCGCAGACCGCCAGCAGTGGGCCGCCTTCACAAAGGGCTTTGCGGGCGAGCAGGCGGAGGTATTTTGCAGGATAAAGGCGGGGGCATACTGCCACAACGGGGTATGCGTGGCATACAATATCGGCAGGAAACGAACGTGCTCGGTATTGGGGCACGAAGGGTGGCATCAGTTTAACAGCAGGCACTTTAAGTTTCGGCTGCCGAGCTGGCTCGATGAGGGCGTAGCGATGCTCTTTGAATCGCCCGGGGCCGAGAACGGCACATTCCGTTTTGACGGCGGCGCAAATACGTACCGGTTGGATGCACTGAGAAAGACCTTGAAGAAAAACCAGATGATACCTTTGAAAGAGCTGGTCGGCATCAACCCCGGTGAGGTGCTTGCGACAAACGAATCAGAGGCGATAATGGCCTTCTACAGCCAATCATACGCGCTGGTGCGGTTTCTGCGGGAGAGAGGCTATGGCGAACAGCAGGACACATACCGCCGGCTGCTTACGGATGGATTAAAAGGTAACTGGCCTCTGGATGAAGTAAGCAAAAGAATCGCCCAGGACAGAAACCAGCCCCGCACGGTTTTGTGGAATAGAATTGTCGGGAATTTATTACTTCAGCAATATATCGGCAGCGACCTTGACAAGCTCGAACAGGAGTATCTGGCCTTCTGCAGAGAAATAATAAAACAAAAGTAAAAATGCAAAATTGAGGAAGTTAAAAAGTTCCTGCGTTCGATAGCTATGGCCGGACAACAAAAGGAAACGTTCATCCTGGCGTCGGCGTCGCCGCGGCGAAAACAATTGCTGGCGAAAGCCGGCTACAGGTTCAAGGTTGTCCCTTCCGATATTAATGAGTCGGCATTTCCAAATACAGGCGTAAACACCGCTGAATATGCCAAACGGCTGGCATTAGAGAAGGCAAAGAAGGTCGCCGAAAAGTTCCCTGAATATCTTGTCATCAGCGCCGACACCGTTGTGGATTTTGGCGGCGAAATCATCGGCAAGCCCGCAAATGCAAAAGAGGCCCAGCAGATTATACGAAAGCTATTTAGCGCACCGCATAAGGTTATAACGGGCGTTGCGATTGTCCGGCTTTGCGACGGCGTTGAAGCTGCCGACAGCGACACAACAATTATCTATCCAAAAAAATTGAGCGAGCGGCAAATAGCCGAACATATCAAGGGCGGCTCGTGGCGGGGAAAGGCCGGCGCCTACGCCATAAAAGAAAAGGGCGACAGATTCGTTGAAAGGATCGAGGGCAGCTTGACCAACGTTATGGGCCTGCCGATGGAGCTTCTGCAACGGCTGCTAAAAAAATTTGTTGGTTGAAATGGGTAAATCTGTAACATCCTCCAAAGTTCTTTGAGACAATCCGAAATTCACCAGGGGAAATAGCAGCTATAATGCCGGTGGAACAGACCTATTGAACGCATTGATACGAGAGCTAACGCCTGAACTGCTATATTGGCCAGGAGATATAATCCAATAACCGTTTTGCCCCTGTCTAATAACTCTCCATATCCGACAGTTTGCAACTGTAGTTCCCAAACTAAGACGAAGAACCCCACCACCACAAAGTAAGGCCAAAAAGCATTAACTATGGGCTTTAGTATATAGTCCGGCCGAAACGCCATCGTAATATCTCGACCGACTGAAAAGGTCAGGATTGCCATCGGAAAAGCAAACAGGCCGGCAATTGCCAATATGTGCGAAATTATAGGGCATTCAATCCCTGTCTTTCTCGATACCACAAGGAAAATTATGCACGGCAGTTGGACTACCACGAGTGCGACAGCAAATATGCACAAGGACCTGATAATGTTCCATATAAAGCCGAACAGGCCGCCCATATAAACTTCCGGCAACTCCTCTACATCAAACGCTGCCGAGTAAATTATTTCCATATAGTACCAGAATAAACACCCCCACGCCGCCAAAGTTATTATAAATCCGGTTGGTGCCTGAACCCTAAATCCACCCACTGTAAAAGAATAATCCGTATGGCCCAGGAAAAACTTAAAGCAAACTGTTGCCACCACAAACACCAGCCCTGTTGCATTTTGCGGCTTGATAAACATTTTCCAACTATCCATGAACACGGACCTGTAAAATCCTGCTACCGGAACTTTCTTTTCTTCAGATAGAGCTTCGACTTTTTGGGGCCTTTCTTGGTCTTTGGCGGGTATTATGAAAAGTTGTCCACAGGTCAGGCATCGTGCCCGTTTGCCGGCGTGTTTATCGGCAAAGGCAATTACTGCTTTGCAGAAGGGACAATTGAACTGGATCGACATAAGTCAAATGCAAAACTGAAAGTGTAAAATGCAAAAATGTGGAAGATGTTTTCCTTAATTTTTAATTTTACATTTTGAACTTTGAAGTTTTCTGTTTAATCCTGCTGGAGGGCGTCGGTGAAGGTCTTGATGTTATTGGCCCATTTTTTGGCCTCCAGGATGTCAATGACGCCCTTTTTGACAAGTATCGCCAGGTGTTTTTCCATAGTTATCATTTTTTCATCGGGCTTTTCCCGCGTTTTTGTCTGCAACTGGGTATAGACCTGCTCAATTTTGCCGGTGCGTATGAGGTTTGCGACGGCGTAGTTGTTGTTTAGGATTTCCATCGCAACGACCCTGCCTGTGCCGTCTTTTTTGGGGATGAGCTTCTGGCTGATAACGTAAGCCAAGCCAAGCGAGAGCTGGTTTCGCACTTCACTTTGCCTGCCTGCGGGAAAGTAATCGAGGATACGCGTTACACTGCCGATGGAATCTCTTGTGTGCAACGTGGAGAAGACGAGGTGGCCGGTCTCGGCGGCCATAAGCGTCATCGCTATCGTTTCCGGGTCGCGCATCTCGCCGACAAATATCACATCTGGGTCTTCACGCAGCATTGCTCGCAGGCCGTAGAGGAAAGATTTGACATCTCTGCCCACCTCTCGCTGGGATATCATCGAGTGCCGCTGGGTATAGATGTATTCGATGGGGTCTTCGACGGTAATAACCCGGCAGGCGTGCTTCTCGCCGATTCGGTCAATCATAGAGGCAATCGTTGTGGACTTGCCGGCTCCGGTGATGCCGGTCAGGAGCACAAGGCCATGCTTGCGGTCAACTATGTCTTCCCAGATATTGTTCGGGAAGCCGATTTCCTCTACCTTGGGAATCTGCAGGGACAAGGCACGTATTGCCGCTGCTATTCCGTCATTGTCCAGAAAGATATTTATGCGAAACTGCAGTTCGCCGCGTCTATAGGAGCAATCGACATTCTGCTGGAGGTGGAGCTTATGGATGTTGTCCTGGCTCATAAGAGGGTAAATAAGCTGCTTAGCCACCTCGGGTGTCAAGCTGGGGCCCTTAAGTTTGACTAAGTCGCCATCGATGCGGTAAGCCGGAGGTGCGGCGATTTTCAGATGCAGGTCGGAGACCCGCATTGCGCCGTGCTCCTCGAAGTAAGCGAGCATATCGATGATGCTCAACTTTCCAAGCTCTGCAGTCTGATACACCTTTGCTGAAGCAGGATATTCTTCTGTCATACATTCCTCCCGCCCAAGAGGCGGAAAATGCGATTCAACCAAAAGACATTGTCTATATATCGACTAAATATTATACCAGAAAAAGCTCGGCAGGTAAAGGTCGATTTGCGTGGACTTTGTGAGCGAATGCGCCCGGCTATTAGTGCCAAATTGTCTGCTCAAGCCAGTCCTGTGCCAAAAGTGCAAAGTCGGAAAAGTCAACAACGCCGTTTCTATCCAGGTCGGGGGGCAGACGGCTTGCTGTTTTGAGCCAATCCTGTGCCCAGTTTTCGAGGTCATAGAGATTGAGTGTGCCATCATTAGTCAGGTCGCCAAGTATGGCCCAATTATGCGGAGGAATACTTGCCTCGGCGGTGCCGCCATAGGCGCCCATATCCAGCCGTATATTTTGGCCCCATTTGTTATCAGGGTCTTCAGGAACAATAAGAGATTCCAGACCCAGCGGCGAGCCGGGATTGCCCGCGTCGATGCATCTACTTGTAACATCGTCCCAGGTCCAGCGTTTTCGGTTTGCATCCCATCGCCAGCCCTCGCTTTTTAAGTGGTAGTCGCCATCAATCCAGAAATCATCGTTTGGTTCTTGCGGCGTTCCATTCGGGTCCCAGTATCCGGCCAAAACAAAGCAAGGGTCGGCGGTGATGTTGCCGATGCCGGGCCAGCCATTGGTAATATTAGTGTAGGTAATGGTGATTATCGAATTATCGTTGTTCCAGATTTCGTCGTTGCCATCCCAGATAATAGAGTCGGTTATTGTAACGTTGCTTGGGTAGATTTGATTGTAAGAGTCGCAGCCGAGGGCGTGACCGGCTCCGCTGATTGCCAAGTTATCGGTGAATGTGCAGTTGGCAACTGTGGCGCCAGCGGTGTAGCTTTCTATGGCGCCGCCCCAGGTGGAAGAGTTGGCGGCGAAGATGCAGTTGTTAAGGGCAGGATTGCTGTAATACCAGTTGGAGAGAGCGCCGCCGAAAAAGAAAGCGAAGTTGTCGCTGAACGTGCAGGAAAGCAATGATGGGCTGCTGTAGGAGATGTTGTAAATTCCGCCTCCTTCCCCTGCCGTATTGCCGGTAAAGAGGCAGTTAACCAGCAGCGGATTACTTC
The DNA here is from genome assembly GCA_964554425.1 of uncultured Pirellulales bacterium. Taxonomy (GTDB): domain Bacteria; phylum Planctomycetota; class Phycisphaerae; order Sedimentisphaerales; family Anaerobacaceae; genus CAYWXK01. Next base: position 18,052 of record CAZKOQ010000007.1, read on the forward strand.
TGTAGTTGCGGACGGCGCCGCCATTGGCGGTAGTATCGTTTGCGGCAAATGTGCAGTTAGTCAGTATCGGGGAGGATAGCTTGTTTGTGATTGCGCCGCCGCCGTAGCCGAAGGCCAGATTGGCGATGAAGTCGCAGTTGTTGAGGGTGGGGGCGGAATACTGGTTGGCCATTGCGCCGCCGTCGCCGAAATTTCCTTGTGCGGTGTTTGCGATGAAGGTGCAGCCGGTGAGGACCGGACTGCTGCCGTCGCTATTATAGATTCCGCCGCCGAAGTTGGCTAAGTTTTCGCTGATGACGCAGTTGATGAGGATTGGGCTGCTTCCGTAGCAGTAGATTCCGCCGCCTCCGACAGTGCTTATATTACCTTTGATGACACAGTTTTTAATTGTGGGGTTGCTTGCGTAAAAACAGGCGATTGCGCCACCGCGGCCTGTGGGCCAATCGCCCTGGACAAAGCCGCCAGTGATGGTCAGGCCATCGAGGATTGAATTAGCACTTTCGCCGGAGGTGAAGTGGAAGCCGCGGTGGGATTGCGCCTGTGTGCCGTTTGAGTCGATGATTGTAGCTGCGACTATGTTAGGGTCATTGGGGTCGGCGCTACGGATAGTTATCGCCAGGGCTTTGAAGTTTATGTCGCAGTTGCCGCTTCCTTTATAGGCGCCGGGATTGACGATAATACAATCGCCGGGTGCTGAGGCGTCGATTGCCGCCTGGATGTTGTTAAAGTCGGCTGGCCCGTCATCATCGACTACGAAGGTGGATGCGCGGCAAAGAGCTGCCGCGAGCATACAGGCAAGGACAAGAGTGACTTTTTTCACCGCCGGACTCCTTATTGGGCTTTTTGCCTTTTTATCCGCCTTAGGCGGAATGCGAGTGCTATCCCGATGTATCGGGATGTAGCGCGAGCCATTTATAATTATTCTACCAAAAACGATTGAGCGATGCAAGATTTTGCGAGTCTTAACCCGTATTGTGCCACCGGACAAATGATGAATGTAATTCCGAGTCCTTCACTTCGCTCAAGGATAAACACCGCGAAGAATCTCACCTTCAGATGCCAGATGCTACGTCCGCCAAGCCGCTGTGGCGGACTCAGGGTGACAGTTTTGAGCTCATTTCTAAGTGTGCGTTATGCGATAGAGTCCACAGTTGTTCTGTGCGTTTTTGTCATCCTCGCCAGGGACGCTGTCTATTAAGCCGGCCAGATAATATGTCCCTTGCGATGAGGACATCTTCTCTGACCTGGAAATCGAACATTCCTGCGCAGATAAAATCGGCGCCGTTTTCGCAGGCGTATTTGAAGCCGTCCCTCAGATGAATGGCGCCGGCAGCCATAACCTTATAAGCAATCCACGGCTTTGTTAGTGTTTTCATAAACTCGATAGTTTTCTGCGGCGTCTTGCACCAGATATTGTCGTTCTCCGGCTCTCTTTTAGCAGACCAGTAGCTGTCACTGTGCAGCGTTTTCATATAGAAATCGGGCTGGATTCCTGCCTTTTCGCAGGCCATTGGGACCTCGATATTGTGGCCGGCGATTCCCGCAAGAACTTTATTTTGCTTGATAAAGTCGATGGCCTCCCCAAGAAGCTCAACCTTGCCTTTTTCAACCAGCGTATCGCACACCCCGCCATGCACATACACGCCTACAGCGCCTGTGTCGATGGCCTTTTTGGCCTCGGTTGTAACGTCATTTTCTGTTATCTTGACCTGCGAAATCCACTGCATCCTGCCGCCCCTTTCGTTCCAGTATTTTGTGATGATTCTGATGCAATGGTCGTCCAGCCGCAGTATCGAAGTATTTATCCCCATCTCCTCGCATAGCGCCAGCGTCTCTATAACCTTCTCATCGGTGAAGTAGCGTTGTAGCAAATCCGATACGTAGGTGAGGTCTCTACTGTGGGCAAAGCCGCTGATTAGATTGCCGCCGCAGATAAGCCGGCTGATTGTCAGATTCCCGATTTTGCCCGTCGGCAAGCCCTTATTGTCGCCTTTGGGTAGCTGGGCACCTGGTTTTCCTGCCGATTTCTCTTGCTGCGCCAGCAGGATTCTCTCTTCAAGGCATAGACCCAGCGCAGCCCCTGCGGGTGCGACGAAAGATTTTTGTAAAAATTTGCGTCGGCTTAAATTTTCCGGCATTGCCGGTCTCTCTTTTCGAGCTTAGTCAGGTTATTTCTTTTCTGTCTGTGTGCTGATTAGTTTCATCAGTCCGTTAAGCTCAATGGGAAAGAGCACAACCGTATTTGAAGGGCTGGCGCCGAGACCATCTATAGTCTGGAGGGTTCGCAGTTGGAACGCCAATGTGTTTTCCTTCATAATGGCTGCGGCTGCGGCGAGATTGACTGCGGCCAGCTTATCGCCTTCTGCCTTGGTGATTGTAGCTCTCTTTTCTCGCTCGGCGGAGGCCTGGCGGGACATCACGCGCTTTAGGTCCTCGGGCAGCTCAATATCCTGCAGACGGATTGAATCAACGTGCAGACCCCAGTCTTTGATTCTCTCTTCAACAATTTCTCCTATACGGGTCTGGATTTGCTGGCGCTCTGAGAGCAATTCATCGAGGGTCAGTCCCCCTACCACGTCACGCAGCGCCGCCTGTGAATACTGGGCGATGGCAAATCGGAAATCCTGAATCTTGATTACCGCCTTTTCGGAGTCTTTGACCATAAAGAAAAGCGCCCCGTCAATCTCAGCAGGGACATTGTCGCGTGTGATTACTTTCTGGTGTGGAATGTTGACCACCAGTGTGCGTGTGTCGATGAATTGCGCATACTCGAAAATGGGGATAATATATAGAAGCCCCGGCCCACGCACCGCCTGGAAATTTCCCAGCCGCAGCACCACGCCTCGCTCCCACTGCGCCGCAATACGTATGCCGCTGATGATGGTCGCCCAGAGGACCACTGCAATAACAGTGGTAACTACTGCCGTTATCTGACTGAGGGTTTTGTTGACCACCGCCCAATACATCAGCAGCGCAAAAATAGCTAAAGGCACCAAAGTCAGCAAGCCCCGCAGACCACGGCCCAGTGAAATGTGTTCGCCCGCGGGCTTTGCATACTGTCTTCCCAGTTCCGTTAATTGCTGTAATTGCTGTGATAATACTTTTGCCATAATTATCTCCTTTATTTTTTGTTGTATATACGTCCTCATATATGCAAAACCGCTCATAAGTCGCAGTTCAATGGACAATTGTAACAGATGCAAACGCCGTTACAAATTTATTCTTTCCGCTCGTCGGGCCGGAGCCAGGTATTATTTATTCTCCAGTATCTTGCGGATGGCGGCCAGCTCCTTCAACATTTCGCCAAATACATCCGCAGTGACCTTGGGAGTTTCACTTTTAATTTGAGCAGTTTCGCCAGCGGCCTGGCCGCGTGCTCCCTGCATAATCATATCCTTAAGCTGGTCGAGATTGCTAATACCCAACAGACGAATTTCAGCACGCGTTCCCTGCTGGCCGCCGGCCCCTGCGGTCTGAACGTGAATCGTCCCTACCCCGAACGCCCTCTGCAAAGGTCCCTGAGTAATGTCGATATTGGTTATCTTATTATACGGCACGGTAATACGCTTCTTCCAGAAAACCCCGCCATTCGATTTAACGCATTCGCTCTCAATTGAATACTCCAGCGAACTCCAGAATGCCGGCAGCCAGACCGCAACCAGCGCCATGACAATCAGCCAGACAAACAAACACAGTCCAAATACAATCGGCTGGGCAATTATCAGGATTGGCCACACTATCAGCCCAATGACAAACCATATCGCCCAGCAGACAAACCATAAGCTCCTCAGCGCTTTTTCCGGCTTTATCACAATCGTTTCCATAAGCTTGTTCCTTTCGAATATCGCAGTATTTTACCTGTTGCCCCACGACGGCTTTCCTGGTTTTGCCTCGACTGTCTGCGTCATCAGGCCGTATTTATTGCCGCCAAGATAATGTAACGTATGAAATTTTTCCAGAATCCACCTGTCATTAAAAAATTCTGATTCGGCTTCCGCGTGCAGGACTTCGCACACTAATAAGTCGTGCGTCTGCATCTTGAAAGTTTGGACTACCTTACATTCTAAGTGTGCGGCACATTCTTTTATCAAAGGTGGCTGAACCATCTTGGCAGGAACCGCCGTCAACCCGCTCTCCTTGAACTTATCGATGCCCCTCCCGCTTACGCTGCCGACATAGTGGGTCTGTTCGAGAAGCTCTTGGCCTGGGACATTGATGACGAGCTGACGGTTTTGCTTAATTAACTCGTAAGAGTATCTTGCGTGGCTTATGGCTAAAACTATAAGGCAGGGATTTGCGCTGTTGACCGGAGTTTGCCAGCTAAAGGTCATAATGTTCGGCTTTTCCATTGTGCCGCTTGTAACCAGCACCACGCAGCCCGGCTCGACCAGCCATTTTGCCTTATCTAACTGCACCTGCTTTTTCATTTAACCTCCCTAACGGCGACACGTCTCTACTACCCCGTCAAATGTGATTTGAGGGATTGTCATGGTGAGTCCGCCACGATGTCTTGGCGGACGAACCATCTGGCCTGCGCAAAAGAGATTCTTCGCTACGCTCAGAATGACAAACGCAGATTCATCTGTAATACAATACTATGTGCAAATGATGAGATATAAGAATAATGGGCCGGGTTGGAGTCGAACCAACGTAGGCTTACGCCAATGGGTTTACAGCCCATCCCCTTTGACCACTCGGGCACCGACCCTGTTCGTATTTTAATTAGACTAAAAAGCCGGGAAAAAGTCAAGGGCCGATTATAGAAGATTCAATCCATCGCCATCGCAAAGTAGTTTCTGGCGTTGTTAAAGCATATATCCTCAACCATTTTGCCCAATAGGACCAAATCATTAGGCAAAAGCCCCGCCTCTACGTCAGCCCCGAGCATATTGCACAGGATTCTGCGAAAGTATTCGTGCCGCGGATACGATAGGAAGCTCCGCGAGTCGGTGAGCATCCCGATAAATCGGGCGAGCAGCCCCATATTTGAAATCGCCTTTATATGCTCTTCCATCCCGTCTTTTTGGTCGAGGAACCACCAAGCCGAGCCATACTGCATTTTACCAGGCGCCGAACCATCTTGAAAGTTGCCAATCATCGCGGCAAAGAGGGCATTGTCACGCGGATTGAGATTGTACAGGATAGTTTTTGGCAGCTTGCCGTTCGTATCCAGGCGGTCGAGGAACTTAGCTAATGGCCTGGCGACCTCCAGGTCGCCGATTGAGTCGCAGCCGACATCCGGGCCCAAGGCCTTGAACATCCGTGTGCTGGTATTTCTTAGTGCTCCGATATGTAGTTGCTGAACCCAGCCGGCCTCTGCATCCATAATGCCAAACTCGAACATCATTGCCGATTTGAATTTGAGCTGCTGCGATAAATCCAAATCTTTTTTTGCGAGGATTTTCTCAAATATCTTTTTGATTTCACCCTGCGTATAGTCCTCAGCGTAGGCGGTCTCTAAGCCGTGGTCGGAGAGCCGACAGCCGTTCTCGTGGAAAAACTCGTGGCGTTTTCGGATTGCCTCAATATAAGAGTCGAAATTGCTTATTTTCGTATTGGTTATCTCCCTGAGTTTATCTATCCAGGTATTCAAATCGCTGATATTCTCGACCGCCATAGCCCTATCAGGCCGAAAGGCGGTGTGGACCTTGATTTCATAGCCATCCTTCTGGATTTTCTTGTGGTGCAGTAAAAGGTCGAGCGGGTCTTCGGTCGTGCAAAGGAGCTTTACGTTCATTTTGCGCATTATGTTGCGGACGCTAAAGTCAGGAGACCTTAACATTGCGCTAACAGTTTGGTAGATTTCCTTTGCGGTGTCGGGACGCAAGAGCTTATTTTTTATGCCGAACGGATTTTTTAGCTCCAGATGCGTCCAGTGATACAAAGGATTTCCTATGCAATAGGGAACGGTCTGTGCCCACATCTGGAATTTTTCCCAGTCGCCGGCGCAGCCGGTAATGTATTTTTCAGCTATGCCGTTGGTCCTCATTGCCCGCCATTTGTAGTGGTCGCCATAAAGCCAGGCCTGCGTGAGATTATCAAAACGGTAGTCGGCGGCAATTTTGTCCGCGGGCAGGTGACAGTGGTAATCGTAGATAGGCATCTTCGCAGCGTGCTCGTGGTAGAGAATCCGTGCAGTTTTTGTCTGCAGCAAAAAATCTTCGCTCATAAATTCAGTCATTTTCATCCCCTGAATTTGTCGTTCGTATATCGTATTTCGTAGTTATGAGTTCATAGTTCATAATAAATGGCTCGTGCCTCGTCCATCGTGCTTCGTCCATCATCTAACCGTCCATTACGTCTGTCCCGGTGGAGGCGGTGGCGGCGGCTTGTGTTTGGGCGGCTGGAACTGAGCCATTTTCTTGGCCCAGTCAACAACTTCGCTTTTCGTCTTCTGCAGCCGCTCCGAGGTCGGCTTCGGCTGCTTCTTCTCTTCTTCGCGAACCTTGCGCATCCATAGCGCGTATGCAATCCACGCTATCGCCAGCGCCGGCAACGCAATTAGCATAAATATCTTATACATTCAGTCCTCCCTTATTCTTTTCTAAAAGCATCCGATAAACCGTCATTGCGAGGCCTGTCGTTTAGGCCGTGGCAATCCTGTCCGTTGCTTTGATGTATCGGTCATAAGTGCTTGCCTTTTTTTACCTTTCATGGTATCAAACGGTGTAGGTAGTTGATGCGGTTGTGCCGCCGCGGCCGGTCCAGTTTGTATGGAAAAATTGGCCACGCGGCTTATCGACCCGCTCGTAGGTATGTGCGCCGAAGTAGTCCCGCTGAGCCTGCAATAGATTAGCCGGCAGCCGGGCACAGCGGTAGCCGTCATAGAAGGCCAGTGCCGAGGTCATCGCCGGCATCGGGATACCCATCCGGATAGCTTTGGAAATCACTCGCCGCCAGGCGGCCTGCGCTTTTGTAACAGCCCTCTTGAAGAATGGGTCAAGCAATAGATTGGTCAAGCCGGGATTTTTGTCGAAGGCCTCTTTAATTTTACCTAAGAAAACCGAGCGGATGATGCAGCCGCCCCGCCAGATAAGGGCGATGCCGCCGTAGTTTAGGTTCCATTTGTATTCCAGTGCCGCTGCACGCATAAGCTGGTAGCCCTGGGCGTAGCTGACGATTTTGGCTGCATACAGGGCCTGACGCAGGTCGTTGATAAAGGCATTTTTGTCGCCTGTAAATTTTGGCTTTGGGCCTTTGAGGACATTCGATGCTGCGACTCGCTCTTCTTTAATGGCCGACAGACACCGGGCTAAAACGGCTTCGCTGATGAGCGTGAGCGGCTGGCCGGCGTCGAGAGCGGCGACAACCGCCCACTTGCCTGTTCCCTTCTGGCCGGCAGTATCGAGAATCAGGTCGATGACCTCGCTGCCGTTTTCATCTTTGTAAGCGAGGATGTCCCGCGTGATTTCGATAAGATATGAATTAAGCTCGCCCTTGAACCAGCCGGCAAAGACCTCGTGCATCTGCGTATTTGTAAACTCCAGACCTTCTTTCAATATATGGTAGGTCTCGCATATCATTTGCATATCGCC
>CAZKOQ010000008.1:0-24374 GCA_964554425.1 uncultured Pirellulales bacterium
TCAGGGGTTATACAAGCAGAACTGGCTTGATATGCCTTTCGTAGATATTCTCTGTAACGCGGGGTGCGATTATGTCGTGGTATTTGCCAACCGCATCGAGATACCGCCTGCCCATCTCGGCAGCTTCCTTGTATCCCACGTGCAGAAGCTGACGAAAGTTCGGATTGTAATTATCACAGGATTTATCGTGCCGCAGAGCCGCTGCAAATCTCCCCCCGTCCCATTTCTCAACCTCCTTCGGCGAAGGCAATTTTGTCCTATCGATATCAATGACGGTCGTGTATGGCCCGCAAAGCTCATCTATCCTCGCCAGCGCCCCCGCATACACTCGTTTGGCAATGACAAGCCCTTCACCGCCCGCCATTGCCAATCCAGCCAATTCCTCCAGCCAGGTCGTTCCTGCGGTTTTAACGTGCAGTCCGGTGCTAAATTTTTTAAGCGCCTTATTGATAGGCCCATAGATTAAGAACTTGTCGCTGCCTGAGTGCAAGCTCAATTTAAGATTGGCAGGCAGCCCGAATTCCCTGACCGCAAAAGCAACCACCGCAAGATCCTGTTCAAATTGCTCTGAAAAATTTTTGACGCTGCCCGCGTAATCAACGCCCTTATTGAACCTGCCCACAAATCTTGGCGCAATCGTCTGGATAGGGATGTGTCTTTCGGCAATAGCGGCGAGGATAAAGAAAAGCTCCGCCGGCGTCTGCGGCTCTGCCGCCTCATCCAGCGAAATCTCCGTAATGAAATTATCCTTCCCTTTGACTGTCTCGATGTGGCGATAAATGGCCGCTGCCTGCTCAACCGCCAGAAGAAATTTACCCGCCACCGCCCGGATTCGCCCCTCGGTAACATCAAAGCCAGTATCAAGACCTTCAACTGAAAGTTTGCCTACATACTTTCTGTGCTTGCGCACAAAGGAGTCAACATCTCTTTCATTCGCTGTCTTTGCAATAAAGTCAGCGACATCGAGCGTGAAAAAGTCGCTGTGATGGACAAACTGGCCAACAGTTTTTAGGCCGATATGGTCGGCGTCAACAAAATATGGTCCGGTCCATCCGCATACCTTTACGGCCTGGTCTGCCTCTCTGCGAGCGTCGGCAGGCTTAGTTCCGATGATGCTGTGCTCACGGTGCGACTTATTCCAGACCGGTGTGATATTGACGCCCTGCTCTTTTGCCTTGAGGATGGCGGCAAGAAGCGCCTCGCCTTCCTGCCCGAACCTATCTCCTATCCCAAATGAGTACTTACCAAGAATCATAGCTCTATTTTAACGCGTCAGCCCCAATCAAGACAATCAGCCGCCTGAACAAGAGACGAAAGAGAAATAGAAAATGGAAAATAGTCAATTGAAAAAAACCCCGCAGCGCATCCTTTCGCTACGGGGCAATGAAAAAAGCTAAATCACCACCCTTGTCACCCGCCCCCGCGTCTTCCTGTCGGAAGACAGGAACGGATGGTTTCACTTCGGCGCCGTAGATGAACCTTCGGTTACCTTCTCCAGCCGCCTCGTGCTCTGGCTGCTTCGCGGTATCCGCACCTCCACGCCCAGGCGACCCAACTGGCCAGCCACATCCGGCTGCCTGGGGTCAAGCTGGAAACTCCGAGTCAGATACTCCTTTGCGCGAATCAAATCGTTCTTTCGCAGATAATAATAACCAATCTCTCTGGCAACCCTGGCCGATTTCGGCGCAAGATTCAGCGCCTGCATATAACACGCCAGAGCATAGTCGTCAAGCTGTTGTTTTGCAAATGCTAATCCCAATTTGAGGGATTCTTCCGCCGAGCCGGAAACCTGGTCAATATAGAGGTCCGCCGCCACCTTTGCTCCGGCGGAGTTACCGCTGCCCGACAATGTCTTGACCTTTGCTGCCTGGGCAGGTCTGTGAGCGGGGGCGAAACTTAGTGCAACATTGTAGTGATACTCAGCCTTCGACCACATACCGTCTGCCTGATATAACTGGCCCAATTCGTAATGGACATCCGGGTTCTCAAATCTGCGGTCCAGCTCCTTCAGAAGCGCATCCTTCCTAACATCAGTAACTGTTGCTTTTACTTTGTCAGGCACCGGCGGCTTGGGCCCTGTAGTTGACTGCGAATTGTTACATCCCCCAAGCAACAACTCACAGAGCATAAAAGCCGGAATTAACAGAACCGCACGATTCTTCAGGTCCGACATTCCTTGCCTCCACTTGCTATTGGCGCTTCTGGCCGCCAGAAGCAAAACGTCACAATATTACACCACCTCCCCGCTATTTTGCAAGCTAAAAATCCATCAACCGACAAAATAAATTGCGCGCAACGAAAGTTTGCGCACGGGAGGTAATCATAACTACCTAATTAGCAGCGACATACGAAGGATTCGAAATCTTAATCCGCCATCTACTTAGCGGTCAACAGCTTTTTATTGTTTTGCTTTGTGCTTCCTGCAATAGCATTATTAGTTTTTACTTCTTCGAGGTGAACCTTGTCTGTGTTTCTGTAATAAAATATGCAGGATGAGCGACTATTATAGTGACCTCACACCAATTGGCTGACCAATGCAGGTTGTTGAAGTCGCTCCCAGACAACCATTGTTGGCCGAATAATTAGTGCGGGGCCAGCCGTAAGGAGATTTGCTTGCAAGCTATTGACTGGCGGTTAATTGTTGAAAAACACGGCCCGGTCGTCTGGCAAACTGCATACAGATTGCTGGGTAACTATACCGATGCTGCAGACTGTTTCCAAGAAACCTTCGTGTCGGCTTTGGAGTTCTGCCGGCGCCAGCGCGTGCGGAATTTTGGAGGGCTTTTAGCCCATTTAGCCACCGCCCGTGGCATCGACCGGCTTCGCCAGCGGTCGCGCCAGGCGAGCTTCAACACAGCCGGCGGCGAATTGACGACCGCGCCAGGTGAAAATCCAGGCCCGGGCCAACAAGCGGAGCAGCAAGAGCTGACCGACAGATTGCGCGATGCCCTAAGCGAGCTTGCACCGCAGGAGGCGGAGGTCTTCTGTCTGCGGTATCTAAACGATATGAGCTATCGACAGATTGCCAAAGAGCTGAGAATAAAAACCAACACGGCGGGAGTTCTGCTGCATCGAGCGAGAGTAAAATTACGGGAGCATTTGGAACCAGCGATACAAAATAGCGATAGAAATGAGGTGCGAATATGAAAGAAAACCAAGACATCTTATCCAGAGCGACTGAAGCTCTCTCACAAACGCTTGTCCCGCCCGGCCCAGACCAGCAAACTGTTGATGCAACCGTTGCCAAGCTAAGGGCTGCCGGCGCAGTGCAACCTATGGCGGCAGGCACTGGTCGAATTAAAATTCTGGAAAGAATTAAAGCAGCAAAAGGATTGGCAAAACTGGCAGCAGCCGCCGTTTTGTTACTTGCCACCGGCTACGTAACCGGACGAGTTGCCGCTCCCAAGCCGCCGGATTTACAGCAGCTTTACTCCAAGCTCGCACCAGCCATTCGCCAGCAATTGCTCGGCGAGATGGAGCAACGCCAGCAGTTAATCGCAGCAGCAACTTACTCGCAGATTAGAAACGACATCAGCCGGCAATATCGTCAGGACCTAAACCAATTCGCCGCTCAGACCATGGCCGCATCTACCGCCGTAACAAATCAACTACTGGAAGACCTTATAACCTCTATCAACGCCGCTCAAGTGCAGGACCGCCACTGGGTCGCAGCAGCGCTGCAGCAGATAGAATCGAACCGCTTACAGGATAGAACCCAGCTTGGAACCGGTCTGGTAAGATTGGCCGTCTATACGGAAGACGAATTGCAGCGGACAAAAAACGGCATAGCACAATTTCTGGCTAACACGCAACCTCAAGACGTGACGCCAAATTTACAAGACACCGAAAAATAGTTTGAAAGAAAGGAGTAACCAATGAGAACCCTTATTTGGACAACCAGCATTCTTGTCGCCATTGCTTTGGTAATGTCGGTCCCTATTCAGGCCCAGAACAGCTCTGAAACTGAGCTGGAAGAAACCATCGCAACGGCACGACAGGATGCAGAACAGTCGCAAAATGAGGCACAAGCCGCACAAATAGAAGCCGTTATGGAGCATGAAAAAGCTCTCACAGGCCTTAACGCCGCCAGTCAACCGGCGTTACCCACAGCAGCGGCAGATGAGGTAAATGCTATGTCTCGCCAGCTTGAAGACCTTCGTCTGTCGTTCGGTGCGCCCTCTCGCTCTGTCGAGCCGATTCTGGTCATACCGACCGAAAACATTAAGGAAGAAGACCTAAAAACAATAACTGAAGATATGACAATTATGTCGCGGCTTTTGGACAAAAAGATGCAGCAGGCCAATATCACTCCCATAGGGCATTCGCCTTTTAGCGCCAATGGCAGAGTGCGAACAGTTAGTCCCTACGGGCACTTATTCTCCTCGCAAGCAAGCGCCGTTGAAGGTATCTATCTGCAGGGCTACGGTGCTCTATTTTCTCTCGGAGTTGATTTTGCTCTCCTGCCCCCGACAGAGGTAAAAGAGCAAAAAACAGAGGAAGGGGCTGACCCTACCTGGGAAGAGGAAAAGCGCGAACTCTACTCCAAAAAAGACAATGTTGAATACCTCAACAACCCTTTAGTTTATGTCCCAGGCAGCGACCGCTCTTTGGCCGTTGAATACGATGCCGAGAAAGTCGAGCAGCTCAAGAGCACGATAATCAAGGCGTTCAAGCATGCAGCCAACATCCGCCACTTAAAGCCGGGTGACTCGGTTACTGTTGCAGTGAAGGGCTGCGCTCCCCCTGTCGTGCTCGTTGAAGAAACGGTCACAGAAAAAACCGACCCTGCCGGCACAAGCACGTCCCGGTCGGTTGGCGTTGTAACAAAGATTGTCAAATCAAAACAGGGCAAGCAGGTCAGCACTCTTGTAACCAAAGAGGCATCCGCTACTTCTTCAGTTTTAATCCTTAGCGCCAAAAAATCCGACATTGACATCTTCTCAAAAGGGCAGGCGACTCCAGAACAGTTCCGCCAGAAAGTCAAAATCTACACCTATTAGCGGATGATAATTAGCGCATAATCCCTATTATACTGGATTATGCGCTTCTTTATAGGCGGCCAAAGAGTCCACGACAATTTTTTTGCATAAAACAAAGAAGTGCTGTAAAGCCGAATCTTGGCGAGCCGATATATCATAAAAGCATATTCATCCCGCTTCGGTGCTTTTGGCCCCAGAAGTGAAATTTCGCGGGAGAAAGGAAATAATTATGCGAACAATTACCACAATCATCTGCCTGGCAATCTTTGCGGTTATGTCCGGATGCTCGTCCGAATGCTCCACGCCGAAGAGAGCATACAAAATCAACACAAAAGTCTCACCGGCTGAGGAACAGGGACAATACTGTGTCGAGTTCACATTGGAAGATATGTCCGCTCCTGACGGGCCAAAGGTCCTCTCCAGTCCAAGAGTTACGGTGCTACAAGGCGAAAAAGGCCGTGTCTTTGTCGGAGACACACTCAACAACATCGACTATTCGGTCATTATCAACAAACTCGATAAAGGACTGGAAGCTAACACTGCAATTGCAATAACAGAAAAAGGAACGCTCGCTTGGTCGGCTCAGCAGACGATTCACTTATCGGATTGAATCTTCCTGGAATCGTCCCTTAACAGCGTCCTCCAAGGTCGCCGGCTATGTGCCGGGACCCTGCTATATATCAAGGTTCTGCACTTCGAGAGCATGCTCCTGGATAAAGTTTCGCCGCTCTTCCACATCGTCGCCCATCAAGATGCTAAAAAGCCGGTCGGCCTCGCCAGCATCATCGAGCCGGACGGAGAGTAGGGTCCTCGTTTGAGGATTCATTGTCGTCTCCCATAGTTGCTCGGCATTCATCTCACCTAACCCTTTGAATCGTTTTATCTCGATTCCCTTGCCGCCTATGTGCCTGATTGCCGCGCAGACATCCCCCAGGGATGCGATTTCGTACTTATCCTGCCCGTTGACTAACTGGAACTTAGTCGGCAGGGCCTCACCAGAAACCTCTTTGGCTGGCTTTAATAGAAAGTCTCCCAGGTCCAGACCAAACTGCTTGGTCAGTTTCTGGTTTATCTGATTCAGCCGGCCAACTTCGTGAAGCTCCTCAGCAACAATGGCTTCTTCCTCCCCGCTGCCTCCGTTGCGTCTGGCGGATGCTTTCATACGGTCTTTTAGCCCATCGACTCTTTTTTCATATTCGTCGAGGACATAGAATACTTCATCACGATTTTCTACGCAGACGCGGAATCGCGGCAGTCCTCCCTTTCGCGGACTATAGTATGCACTAACAAACTCGGCGAAGTTTATGCCTCGCCTCGCCAGAACCGCGATGATACGCTCGGCTTCAGCAAGAACCTTAACAAGCTCCAGCATCTCTGGGCTTTGGACGTGTTCGCCATCTTTGCCCTTTTTCGCTTTTTTGCCGTCCCTTACGACAAGCTCCGTGCCCTCCAGGCCGCGGGCAATCATACGCCTGCGCATCTCTGATTCGCTTAGGATATACTCGGATTTCTTCTGGCCTTTGATTGAGACCTCATACAAGGGCGGCTGCGCGATATAAATCATCCGCTCCGTTAATAGCTGCGGCATTTGCCTGAAAAAGAACGTCAGCAGGAGTGTCCGGATATGCGCCCCATCGACATCGGCGTCGGTCATCAAGATTACTTTCCCATACCTGCACTTGGCTATATCAAACTCATCTACTCCGATGCCCGTTCCAAGGGCGCTGATAATCGTCCGTATTTCTTCGTGCGCGAGCATCTTTTCCAGACGGGCCTTTTCGACATTTAGAATCTTGCCCTTGAGCGGCAGGATTGCCTGGATGTTTCTATCCCTTCCTGCCTTTGCCGAACCGCCCGCTGAGTCACCCTCGACAATGAAAATCTCAGTGGTCATCTTTTCTCTGCTTGCACAGTCCCATAGTTTGCCGGGAAGGTTACCCGAGCCAAGCGCCCCTTTGCGCCTCGTCAACTCTCGCGCATTTCTGGCCGCCTCTCTGGCAGCTGCCGCCTGTATTGCCTTATTCAGGATTCTCTTGGACTCGGTGGGGTGCTCCTCAAGATAATGACCAAGCTGCTCGTTGACGGTTGTCTCGACGAAAGAGCCCACCTCCGGGTTGGTCAGGCGCACCTTCGTCTGTGCCTCAAAATGGGGCTCAGCGAGCTTTACCGTAACCACCGCAGTCAATCCCTCGCGCAGGTCTTCGCCAACAGGGGCCTGTCCGTTCTTTAGCAGGTTGTTTGTTTTGGCGTAATAGTTCATCGTCCGCGTCAGAGCGGTTTTGAAGCCCGACAGGTGTGTGCCTCCGTCGATATTGCGGATGTTGTTGGCGAAAACCAGCACATTCTCCGCGTAGCTGTCATTATATTGTATTGCTACTTCGCAGCTCATCCTCGCCTGCGGTTCTTCCTTCGCCAGATAAATGACATCACTGTGCAGCACCTCCTTTCCTTCGTTGAGATGCCTGACAAATGCTTTTATTCCTTCGTCAAACTTGAACGCCTCTTTTTTATTGACCCTGTCATCACGGATGCTTATCCTCAGGCCCGCATTTAGATATGCCAGCTCACGCACCCGCTGCAAGAGCGTATCGTAATCGAACTCAAGGTCGCCGAATATCTGGCTGTCAGGCATAAACGAGATTTTTGCTCCCTGCTTGGGTGTCGGGCCGACTTCCTTAACCTGCCCGCGCCTAACGCCTCTGGCGCATTCGAAGTGATAATGACGGCCGTCACGATACACGTCTGCCTCCAGCCATTCACTCAGGGCATTTACGACGCTGACGCCAACGCCGTGCAGTCCGCCCGCGACTTTATAGCTCTCGGTATCAAATTTCCCGCCGGCGTGGAGCTTGGTGAGGACGACCTCGAGCGCACTCACCTTCGCTTCCTTATGCAGTTCGACGGGTATGCCCCGGCCGTTATCCTCGACTGTGCAGCTACCGTCGGCTTGGATACGCACGCCTATCTCGGTGCAAAAGCCAGCTAGCGCCTCGTCAACTGAGTTATCCATCACCTCGTGGACAAGATGGTGGAGACCGCCGCTGCCGCGGTCGCCTATATACATCTCCGGCCGCTTACGGACCGCCTCTATGCCCCCCAGTATCTTTATCTTACTGGCATCGTATTTATGGTCTTTCATAATATTTCTACCGTCTGCTTATATTGTATATCGGACTAAGTCCTCATTAAACTGTCGAAATTTTTTGACCCTCCCGCCACAATGTGATGCTCAAGCGAGGACAAATCTAATTTTCGCTACTCCAGCCCGCGGGCAATGCTGCTGGAGCTGTTTTAGAAGCTCGGAGCCGGCCAGTTGCAGCTCATACATATAAGCTGATGAATCGACATTCACCGTCATCTTTCCGCTGGCAAGAGAGGCAATTCGGCAATGCTCCAAGATCCCTTGCGGCAAAAGCTCTTTCCAAAGCTTATCGACTGCGGTAAAGTTTTCCTGCCGCGGTGAAATCTGCGAATCCACCATCTCCTTGATAACTTCCCCCAGCCGGACTGCGTCCTTCTTTCGACGCAAGGAGCGCATAATCGCCATTCGCCGTTCAACTGGCTCAATACTATCCTGTGCTATATCTTTCATACTTTCAGAAGCCGAAGGAGGTTTGCCTTCTAATGGCAAGCCCGCCGACTATCTGGCGGGCAAGAATGACAATGAGACTGCCCGTCCAGGGGGCCTATCCCAGATTAATAGGCATCAGGACGTAAATGAAGTTAGTGCCGCTCTTAATCACGCCGGGTCTGTCCGGCTGGCCAAGCTCTAATTCAAATTGCTGCGTCTTTATCACACGCAAGATATCTATCAGAAATTGCGGGTTAAAGCCGATATCTATCGGCTCGCCTGCATAATCGGTTACCATATCGACCTCGGCATCGCCGGTTTCCGGCGATCTGGCGGAGAACACTATCTTGTCCTTCCTTATGGTAATCTTGATTCCCCGCGATTCTTCGCTGGTTAGAAGCGCCGCCCGCCGAACCGCACTTAAGGCCGCCTCGGTCGGCAACGTTAGCTTCTTGTCGTAGTCGGTCGGTATTATCTCCTCATACTTCGGGAAGTTCCCTTCGACAAGGTTTGAGCTGATGATTATACCGGCGCACTTAAAGATTATCTGGTTCTCGTTGAGCTTGACCGTTACCGTCTCTTTTTCACCACCGCCTACCTTTTCCAACAGAGCCATTGTCTTGGCAGGCACGATTATATTTGCCAGGGAGGCGCTCTTAGCGGTCTTCTGTGGGGATTGTGACAAAGTGACCCGGCTGCGTGCCAGCCGTCGGCCATCTGTAGCAACGAGCTGCAGCTTTTTGTCTTTGATGTCCCATAGCACGCCGTTGATAGCGTATCGGCTGCTTTCTTTTGCCGCCGCGAACAAACACTGCTCAATACCAATTTTGAGACTGCCCAGGGGGACTTCTAAATCAGCACTGTCTTCAAACACCGGGACCTGCGGATACTGGCCTGCCTCTTGCCCGTAAATAGTGAAGTGGCTGTCTGCACCCTTTATGTGGCAGGCGCCTTCCGCCTCATCCAAAAGCAACACCTCGTCTATGCTTTCGCGCACTATGGCGGCAAGATGGTCCGCTGA
Organism: uncultured Pirellulales bacterium; assembly: GCA_964554425.1. Lineage (GTDB taxonomy): Bacteria > Planctomycetota > Phycisphaerae > Sedimentisphaerales > Anaerobacaceae > CAYWXK01. Next base: position 9,572 of record CAZKOQ010000008.1, read on the forward strand.
GACTACAACTTCGCCTGGTTTTTCAACCTGCACCTCTGAAACGGCATAATTAATGCCGACTTCGAGGTCGGTAGCACAAACGTGCGTTTCTTTACCCTCTGCTATGATTTTAAGACAGCGCAGAATTGGCTTAGGTGTGCGGCTTGGCACGATGGTTGTTACAAGACCTAACGCTTCCGCAAATGCGGCTCTATTAAAACTAACTTTCATAATGACCCTCTGCCTAAATACTAAACATCACACACAAAACTTTCAAGACAACTTTTGCGCTATAGTTTACACTTCCAATGTGCAAAAGACAAGCTTTTTTAATGGTCGGTATGTAAAATATTTTCTGTGCGTTACTAATATAATTAGGTTCCAAGTATAGTAGGATTAGTCATATCCTTTGTGACTTTGTTATTAAGACGATTTTGAAAGAAGGTTTAGTTGGTAAGGATAAAGGTGTTACATAATATCTATGCTCTATCTGCTCTTTGTGGAAAACATGTTAATTTACTATGGTATTCCTGTGAATAGAATAGCCGGAAGCGGTCAACACTTACTACTCTGTGTTAATTCTTAATGATATGTAACAGGTTTTGAAACAGTTAGAGTTTTTGAAGGAGACGGTTGCTGGATTATGTTTATAAGTCTATGGCTGTTGGGGGTTTGTAAGAAGGGTAGAATTTTTTGGGATATTTACCTTGACGGATTGTTTAGTAGGCAACAATATATATACGAATCTTATGTTATGCTGAGCAAGGAATGAAAAATGCCGCTTGAAAAGGAGCTTGGTTTTAGAAATCCAATAATCCTACCACCACATAGGGTGCTTTTAAGCATTTACTACACTGCTGCCCGTCTGCGCAAGAGGGCGGCGGAGTTCCTTCGTCCATACGGCCTTACCGATGTGCAGTTCAACCTGCTGATGATTCTACAGCACCAAAGCGGGTCAAACGGCGGCTTGAGCCAGGCGCAGATAAGCACAATGATGCTCGTCAATCGCGCCGACATAACCTCTCTGATTGACCGTATGGAAAAAGCCGGGCTTGTCGAGCGAACTGCGGCTCCTGCTGATAGAAGGTGTAATATCATTAAGCTCACCGACCACGCCAGACAGATATTAGATTCAATAGAGCCACTTTACGCTAAGGAGGTCAAAAGGGTAATGGCTGGCCTTAGCGACAAGGAACAGGTCAAAATGATGGAGGCCCTTGAGAGAATACGTGCGTGTATCTTTATCTCAAGCCAGACAGGCAGATTAGGATAGATGTTTCGACGGAGGCACGTTTATGAAAGATGAGAAAATACCAGACGTTGTTATATCGGATGCGACAAAGAGGTACCAACCGGAGTTGCTGGGGGCTGGTGGCAGCTTGTATCTGGGTATAGATATCGGCTCAACCAGCAGTGACGTTGTTGTGCTTGATGAAGCGGGCAAGGTATTACTCTGCGACTACAAACGCACGTTGGGTAGGCCGATAGAGACACTGCGAGGTCAGTTGAAGGAGTTATTCAAACGAGTAAGCCCAGCCAGGATTGTTGTTACAGCGGCGACAGGAAACGTCGGACGTTTTGCAGCAAAGCTGCTTGATATTCCCTTTGTGAATGAGGTCCCTGCCCAGGCATCAGCTATTTATCATCTCTATCCTCATCTGCAGAAGGCGACGGTGATTGATATGGGCGGGCAGGATAGTAAGCTGATATTTCTGTCTATTGAGAAGGGCGCTGCCAGGGTCCGTGATTTTACGCTCAACACGGTCTGCGCAGCAGGCACAGGGTCATTTCTTGACCAGCAGGCGCAGCGTCTTGGCATCAATATCGAGGAAGAATTCGGCCAGTTGGCGCTGGACAGTAAGAGCGTGCCGCGAATGGCCGGTCGTTGTTCAGTCTTTGCGAAAAGCGACATGATTCATCTTCAGCAGCAGGCGACGCCTGTTTACGATATATTGGCGGGGCTGTGCCTTGCATTGGCGGCCAACCTAAAAGGCAATCTCGGCTGCGGAAGGGAGTTTGTTAAGCCGATTATTTTTACCGGCGGCGTGGCGGCAAACGTCGGGGTTGTCAGGGCCCTTGAGCAGGTCTTTGAGCTGGCGCAGGGTGAGCTTGTCGTGCCGCAGATGCACTTCTTTACGGGCGCCATTGGCGCGGTCATTGTCGCTAAGCAGGGCAGCCGGAAAAAGGGTGACGGTCAGGTCATCGTGGACAAGCTTGACAGATATCTATCGCAGAGGGGTTCGGGTATTCAGCATGCACCTCGACGCGAGCCGCTAAAAATACCGGTATTACCGCATCCTGAAAGTCCTGTATATGAGCATCTTTTATCAGAGGCGACGGAGCCGATAGATACCTACGTTGGCCTTGATGTCGGGTCGCTTAGCACAAAGGTAATCGTAATTGACGGACAAAAGCGCATCCTTGCAAAGATATACCTGATGACTGCCGGCAGGCCCCTTGAGGCCATCCGTCAGGGGCTTGAAATTGTCGGCAAAAAGGTCGCAGGGAAGGTGAGGATACTTGGAGCGGCTTCCACCGGCTCAGGCCGATACCTTACAGGCGACTTCATCGGAGCTGATATAGTCATTAACGAAATCACCGCTCAGGCAGCCGGTGCGGCCATAATCAATCCCAGGGTAGATACCATATTTGAGATTGGCGGCCAGGACAGCAAATACGTATCGCTTGAGAACGGGGTCGTTGTCGATTTTGAAATGAACCACGCCTGCGCGGCCGGCACCGGGTCATTTCTTGAAGAACAGGCGCAGCGATTGGGCATAAGCATCAATAATCAGTTTGCAGACCTGGCGTTCAAGAGTAAGGCGCCTATAAAGCTGGGCGAACGATGCACGGTCTTTATGGAGTCGGACCTGCTAAGTTACTTGCAGCAGGGGGCGGAAACAGGCGATTTGGTTGCGGGACTGAGCTACTCGATTGTTGCCAATTATCTTAACCGCGTTGTTGGTCGGCGCAAGATCGGCGACAATATCTGCTTTCAGGGAGGCACAGCATATAACAAGGCGGTTTGGGCGGCCTTCGAGGAGGTGGTCGGCAAGCCAGTTATGGTCCCGGACCATCATGAGGTTACAGGCGCTTTGGGTGCAGCCGCAATCGCTATGGAGTTTATGCAAAAAAGGGCCCAGACGGAAGGCAAGGTTCCGGTCAGCAACTTCAGGGGCTTTGAGAACCTGGTTTCCCTTAAATACACCGTTGAATCCTTTACCTGCGAGCACTGTCCGAACCATTGTGAGATAAAGAAGGTTGAGCTGCCGGGGGCTGAGCCGTTGCATTACGGCTCCCGATGCGATAGATACAATCTCAAGAAAAAGACTAAAAAAACAGACGAACTCGGTGCGTTTGTGTACCGTAAGCAGAAACTGTTTGAATATGCTGGGCTTTCAGACGAGTCCGTCGAATCCGCCGCGGGCAAGGCAGATAAGTCCACCCTGATAGGACGGTCAAAGGGAAAGGTGGGTATCCCGATGGCTCTTATCTCCTGGCAGTTTCTGCCGCTGTATTCGCGGTTTCTAAAGGCCCTCGGTTTTGAAGTCGTTCTCTCAGGCAAGACCGACAAGCGGGTGATTCGAATAGGCGTTGAGGCGGTTACCTCACAGCCCTGCTTCCCTGTGAAGGTTGCTTACGGCCACGTGACCCAGCTGCTTGAGAAAAAAGTTGATTACATCTTTTTGCCCAGCACCGTATCGGCACAAGCGAGCTTCCTCATCAATAAGCACAACCAGGTTTGCCCCTATGTTCAGTCGTTTGGGCATCAGATAGCATCTGCTTTTGCAGGCAAGCTCGGCAAGGCAAAGGTCGTCAGTGCCCCTGTTCGTCTGGGTGAGGGCGAAAAGCTTATCGTCAAGAGCTTTGTCGCGGTTGGCAAGGAGATGGGCGCATCTGCCAGGGCGGCCCGGAGGGCAGTCAGGGAAGCGCTCGATGCTCAGGCCGGCTTTGAGAACGCAATGAGAGACAGAGGCAAGGAAATTCTCAACCAGATAGGTCCCGAACAGAAGGTCTTTGTGCTTGTCTCTCGACCGTATAACGGCTGCGATGATGGAATGAATCTGCAGTTGCCGAAAAAACTGGCGGAGCTTGGTGCCCAGATTATCCCGATGGATATGCTGGATGCGGCATCGGCAGAGCTTACCGACGAGTCACTGCACGAGAGAGTATATTGGGCTTATGGGCAAAGGATTCTGCGGGCTGCTGAGATAATAAGGAGAGACCCGCGGCTTTTTGCGATTTACCTTTCCAACTTCAGTTGCGGACCGGACTCTTTTATCTCGACATTCTTTAAGGACATAATGGGCCAGAAACCCTGTCTGCAGCTTGAGATTGACGAACATTCTGCTGACGCGGGCGTGATTACCCGGCTGGAGGCATTCCTTGAGAGCTTGAAAAACTATCGCTTCGGCTCTACCGAACGAACGGCAGGGCGAAAAGAGCGGCACGGATGCACTCTAACAAAAGACAGAACTTTGTATATACCGTATATGGGCGACCCGGCTTATGGGATTGCGGCGTGCTTTAGGGCGCACGGACAGCACGCTGAGGTTATACCCCTTGCCGATGAGGCCGCCCTTCTGCAGGGAAGGCAATTCACAAACGGAAAGGAGTGCCTGCCCTGTGCAATAACCACCGGCGATATGATAAAGCTGGTTCGCTCCGGGGACTTCGAGCCGGCAAGGGCGGCCTTCTTTATGCCCTCCGCCTCCGGTCCCTGCCGATTTGGGATGTATAACTGTCTGCAACAGCTTATCCTGGAGTATGCTGGGATAGAGGACGTTCCTATCATCGCTCCCAACCAGGACAGCAGCTTCTACCAGGAATTCGCTGAGTGCACCGGTAGTGTATCCGCACACGGATTTATGGCGTCTGTCTGGACTGCTATTGTCGGAATTGACTTGATGCACAAGGTGATTTTGCGTTTGCGGCCGATTGCGAAGGACCGACGTCAGGCCCAGCGGGTTTACGACAGGGTGCTTAACCTTTGGGTTCGCGCGGTCGAAAACCGAGGCACCTTTACTCAGATGCGCCAGCTCATGGGAAATATTGCAAGCGAGTTTGCGGCGGTGGAAGTGGACAAAACCCTCCGAAAGCCCAAGATAGGAATCGTCGGCGAAATTTACGTCCGCAGTCACCCGTTTGCCAATGATAATATTATCGCCCGGCTTGAAGACCTCGGTGCAATATGCGACCTGGCATCGCTGGCAGAGTGGATTTATTACACGAACTTCACGCGAAGGAATATGGCACGCCGTAGGGGCTTGTGGAAAGAATTCTTGACAAATGTGGTGCTTAACCGTGTGCAGCACTCACTTGAAAGAAAGCTCGCGGCGCCGCTGGAGAAAAACTTCGGCAGATTGGCGGAGGTGCCTGTCGAACACGTCATCAAGCTGGCCGAGCCGTATCTGCATCACTCATTTGAAGGTGAGGCAATACTGACTGTCGGCAAGACGATTGAGTATTATCACGATGGATTTTCCGGCGTGGTCAATGCTATGCCTTTTACCTGTATGCCCTCGACGATTGTCAGCGGCATCTCCCCGAACATAAGTAACCAATGCGGTGGTATGCCGATTCTGAATTTAAGCTTCGATGGCCAGGAGGATTCAACCCTAACGACCCGTCTCGAGGCCTTTGTCGAGTCCGCCAGGAATCTGATTCCTGCGGACAAGCTCACACAGGCGCCAGTAGCAGCCAAGGTGTGATGTTCGTCACTCGTGGTTCGTATCTTGCGTCTCGGCAGTTGTGCCTTCCGTGCTTTTTCTGTCGGCAAATCCACCGAACCTGTGGCGGATAAATTTGGTTGCAAAGCTGCCCACATAGAGATATTTTGGCGGGAGATTCGGTATATTTGTCGTCAAGTGGTTAGAGGTTCTGCAAGAATGGTCTTTAGAACAATTCAAAAGGAGGCGTCCAATGGCTCAACAACACAATGAAAAAAAGTCGTATCTGAGCTCCAGGTTATTATGGTTTGCAACTTTAGCCATCGTGTTTATGTGCTCAGCTTTATGGGGCGGCTGGAAGCCGGCTCCGGGACCGCTGATGACCCGCTGGGCAAAAGAGGTCTCGCCGGATAGTGTGCATCCTGAGTATCCCCGACCGCAGATGGAGCGCAAAGAGTGGCTGAATCTAAACGGCTTGTGGGAATACGCCATTCGGCCCAAGGATGCCCCGCAGCCGGATAAGTTCGACGGCGAAATTCTTGTTCCGTTTGCTGCCGAGTCGGCTTTGTCGGGCGTTGGGAAAGCAGTGGGCGAACAAAATCGCCTGTGGTATCAGCGCACATTTGAAATCCCCAAAAAATGGACAAACAACCGCATATTGCTGCACTTCGGCGCAGTTGACTGGGATACGACGGTATGGGTCAACGGCAAGCAGGTAGGCACACACCGCGGCGGATACGATGCGTTTAGTTTCGACATTACCGATGCTCTCAAGGATAAAGGCAGACAGGAGCTTGTCTTGTCTGTATGGGACCCGACGGATGCCGGCTATCAGCCGAGAGGCAAACAAGTCCGCAAGCCGGGCGGTATCTGGTACGCGGCGGTAACAGGAATCTGGCAAACGGTTTGGCTTGAGCCGGTCGCGCCCGCGCACATCGAGTCGCTGAAAATCACACCCGATGTGGATGACCAAGCAGTAGATGTTGTCGTGAATGTCACGTATCCGGGCGGAGAAGTTGCCATCAAAGTCGCTGTGCTTGACGGGAAAGAGCAGATAGCCGAAGGCGAAATCAAAATGTCAGGCGGTGCATCCGGCGGCGTCGCGACGCCTCGTATCAAGCTTGCGGTAAAACACGCCAGGATTTGGTCGCCCGACTCGCCGTTTCTCTACGACCTCAAGGTCACGCTCACACACGACGGAAAGGTAGTTGACGAGCTCTTGAGCTACTTTGGTATGCGGAAGGTCTCCCTTGCCAAAGATGATAAGGGCGTCATCAGGATGTTTCTTAATAACAAGCCACTCTTTCAGTTCGGCCCGCTTGACCAGGGCTGGTGGCCTGATGGTTTGTATTCTGCGCCGACGGATGAGGCGCTGCGAGACGACATCGAGGCGCTAAAACGAATCGGCTGCAATATGCTGCGAAAGCACGTTAAGGTCGAGCCGGACCGCCTGTATTACTGGTGCGACAAGCTAGGGCTGCTTGTCTGGCAGGATATGCCCAGCGGCGATAAGTTCATCGGCGGCAACGACCCGGACGTAGTCCGAAGCGAAGAGTCTGCAAAGCAGTTCGAGTTAGAATTATCGCGCGTAATTAATGCCCTGTATAGTCACCCCTGCATTATTATGTGGGTGCCGTTTAACGAGGGCTGGGGACAATATGACACGCCGAGGATAGTCGATTTGATTAAAAAGCTCGACCCGACGCGATTAGTAGATTGTGCCAGCGGCTGGACCGACCGCGGCGTCGGTGATGTGCACGATATTCACGCTTACCCGGGCCCGGCGGCTCCGCCTGTCGAGGAAAAACGGGCGATTGTGCTCGGCGAGTTCGGCGGTCTGGGGCTGCCTGTTAAGGGACATACCTGGCAGGAAGAGGGAAGCTGGGGCTATCGCCGATTCAACAATAGCGACGAGCTGACAGCGGCGTATGTTGTGCTGCTTGATAACCTGCGACCGCTGATTGCCGCGGGATTATCTGCTGCGGTATATACACAGACGACCGATGTTGAGGTTGAGGTCAACGGGTTTATGACTTATGACCGTGCAATGATAAAGACGGACGAAGGCAAGATTACAGCGGCCAATCGTCGGTTGTATCTGCCCCCGCCGGTTATGAAGACGATTGTACCGACATCGCAGCAGCAAGGACAGCAGTGGCGCTACACGACAAATAAGGCCGCCGACGGCTGGGAGAAAGAGGGCTTCGATGACTCATCCTGGCAGCAAGGTCAGGGCGGCTTCGGCACAAAAGACACGCCAGGCACGGTCGTGCGAACAGAGTGGAATACGCCGGATATTTGGCTTCGGCGGACGTTCGAGCTGAAGGACAAAAAATTCTCCGACCTGCGACTTTCTATTCATCACGATGAGGATGCTGAAGTCTATATAAACGGCGAACCGGCAGCGAAGCTAACCGGCTATACGACTAATTACATCCAGTCGGCCATTTCCGAAAAGGCACAGAAAGCGCTGAGAACCGGCACTAACTCTTTAGCCGTCCACTGCCATCAAACCTCCGGCGGCCAATACATCGACGTCGGCGTAATCGAGGTGGTGGAACAGACGGTGAAATAGACGGTTGTAAGATTTGACAAAGAGCACGTTTTGCGATAAGAAAGGTCTGAGCCAATTGGCTGAGGTGGCTTATGACGGAAAACGTTTTATACTACGGCGACAATCTTGATATTCTTCGTCGCTACATCGAAGACGAGACGATAGACCTTATATATCTTGACCCGCCTTTCAAAAGTGAGCAGGATTACAACGTCCTTTTTGCCGAGCAAAATGGCAGCAGAGCCGCCGCCCGGATTAAGGCCTTTGAGGATACCTGGCAGTGGGACCAAGCCGCTGCTAAGGCGTATCAAGAGATTGTGGAAACGGGCCCCCAGCGTGTTTCTCAGGTAATGCAAGGATTTCGCACATTCTTGGGCGAGAGCGATATGATGGCTTACCTGGCAATGATGGCACCGCGACTGGTGGAACTAAAGCGCGTGTTGAAGCCGACCGGCTCAATTTATCTACACTGCGACCCAACGGCAAGTCACTACCTCAAGCTGCTGATGGACGCTGTATTTGGGCCAAAGAATTTTCAAAATGAAATCGTTTGGTGCTATAAGACGGGCGGAGCTACAAAACGTAGATTTGCCAGGAAACACGATACACTTCTCTTCTACGGGAAGGATGCCGCTAAAAATTTATTCAATCCACAAAAAGAGAAGTCATATATGATGCACAAATATGGCTTTAAGAAGAGCGACTTCCAAGTGGATGAACAAGGTCAATATTCGTGGGTTATTATGAAAGATTGGTGGGAGATTCCTGCCGTTGGGTCAGCCGACCGGCAGCGACTTGGCTATCCCACACAAAAACCGGAACTACTCCTGGAGAGTATAATCACATCCAGCAGTAAAGAAAAGCAAGTTGTGCTTGACCCTTTTTGTGGATGCGGAACTACTATCGCCGTGGCACAAGGGCTTAACCGACACTGGATTGGTATTGACATCACTCATCTTGCTGTTGCGTTAACGAAGCACCGGCTGAAGGATACGTTCGGACGCAGAGTTAAGTACCGAGTTATCGGAGAGCCGGTTTCTCTGCCGGATGCGAAGACATTGGCCGACGACAACCGCTATCAATTCCAGTGGTGGGCGCTGGGTTTGGTAGGGGCGAGGCCGGTTGAGCAGAAAAAAGGCGCCGATAAAGGGGTTGACGGCCGACTATATTTCCACGATGAAGCCGATAAGCCGAAGGGAAAGACCAAACAGATTGTTATATCCGTCAAGTCGGGACAGGTGGGCGTCAAGGATGTGCGAGACCTGCGTGGCGTGGTAGAGCGGGAGAAATCGCAGATTGGCGTACTGATTTGTATGGAAGAACCGACAAAGGCGATGCGGGTAGAGGTGGCGGGAGCGGGATTTTACAAATCACCCTGGGGAAAGCATCCGGTAATGCAAATTTTGACAGTTGAAGAGCTACTGAGGGGTAAAGGGATAAACTACCCAGATGTCCCCGGAGTGAATGTTACATTCAAAAAAGCGCCAAAAGCCAAGAATGAAAACAATGAAGACGCGGAACTTAATTATCCGGAAGAATAGAGGTCACAAACATAAATGAGGAGGGGAAAATCAGGAATCAAATAGCAAGTAGGAGGATATATTTGTGGAAAGTAGAGCGATAAGTCGGCGGGGGTTTATGAAAGGTTGTGCGGCTGGTGCATCCGTGCTTGTGGGGGCGGGATTGGTTGAAAAGAGGTTACTTGCCGCGGAGCAAAAGAGGCCGAACATTGTCTTGATAGTAGCAGACGACCACGGGCGCGAGGCGGTGGGCTGCTACGGCAACCCGGTTATAAAGACGCCCAGCTTAGATTCACTTGCTTCTGAGGGCGTGAGGTTCACACACGCATTTTGCACAACGGCAAGCTGCAGCGCAAGCCGGTCCGTGATTTTGACAGGTCTATACAACCACGCTACCGGCCAATACGGTCACCAGCACGCTTATCATCATTTTGTTTCTTTCGAGAATATAAAGAGCTTGCCTTTGCTGCTTGCACAGGCCGGATACCGGACATCGCGTATCGGAAAATTACATGTTGCTCCCGATGAGGTCTATAAGTTCGAGTCGGTCCTGGGCGATGAGAGCCGCAATCCCGTGGCAATGGCACAAAGGTGCAGCGATTTTATTTCTGCCTCTGACGCTCGGCCTTTCTTTTTGTATTTCTGCCCAAGCGACCCGCACCGCGGCGGCGGCAAAGCCGAGGAGATGCCCGGCAAGCCGGACCGCTTCGGCAATCAGCCCAAAGGCCATCCAGGCGTCGCGGAAGTTAGGTATGACCCCAAAGATGTGATAGTGCCGGAGTTTTTGCCGGATATACCCGAGTGCCGTGCGGAGCTGGCGCAGTATTACCAATCCGTTTCGCGCGTTGACCAGGGCGTGGGACGTCTGGTTGAGATTTTGAAAGAGAGCGGAAGATACGACGATACCCTTGTCATATACATCTCTGATAATGGCGTTGCTTTTCCCGGCGCTAAAACTACCCTGTATGAGCCGGGTATGAATTTGCCCTGCATTGTGCGAAGCCCCTATCAGAAGAAACGCGGGCTTGTCTCGAAGGCAATGATAAACTGGGCCGATATTGCTCCGACGCTGCTTGATTTTGCCGGTGCATTGCCGGAAAGAACAGGATTTCAAGGCCGGTCTTTCAAGTCAATTCTGGAAGATGAAAATCCGGGCGGCTGGGACGAGATTTACGCATCGCATACATTTCATGAAATAACAATGTATTATCCGATGCGTGTGGTGCGAGGCCGCAAGTATAAGCTAATCTGGAATATCGCTCACGGTTTAGAGTATCCCTTTGCCAGCGACCTGTGGAGCTCTGCGACCTGGCAGGCAGTATTGCAGCGCGGCGACAAGTTTTATGGCAAGCGCACTGTAGAGGCATATCTGCATCGACCAGAGTTTGAGCTTTACGATTTGGAAGCCGACCCTGCGGAGGTAAAGAATATGGCTGACGACCCAAAATACGAAAAAACCCTAAACGAGCTTAAAGAGAAGTTGAAGGCATTCCAGAAGCGCACAAAAGACCCGTGGATACTCAAGTGGGAGTATCAGTAACATTTCGGCAAAGCACAACGTTTTCCTGCAGGCGCAAGGCGAACAACCCGCTGCGATTTGCAGTAAATACAGCTTGACGATTTCTTGCTGCGATAATAGACTTTCGTTTTTGTTCAAACGATAATTTTTTGGAGATATTATTTTGGAAGAGGCCATAGCAAAGGCCGGCGCTCTTATTGAGGCGATGGGTTACATCCGCAGCTTTCGCGGGCGGATTGTGGTCGTCAAACTCGGCGGCAGCGTCCTCGATGATGATTCGCTGCAAAAGAAGCTATTGACCGACGTCGCCTTTATGGCCACCGTCGGGATGCAGCCGATTATCGTGCACGGCGGCGGCAAGGCGATTACAAAGGCAATGAACGAAGCAGGACTTGAGCCGGTGTGGGTGCAGGGCAGGCGCTATACCGATGAGCACACCCTTACAATCGTGGAGCACACATTGGTCCATAAGACCAATACGCCGATGTGCCAGGCCCTTGCCGAGCTGGGATGCAATGCAATGGGATTACATTCGCTTTCCAGTTGTGTGTTATTTGCAGAAACGCTGTGGCTGAATAGCGAAGACGGGCGCAAGCTCGACCTCGGATTTGTCGGGCAGGTTACAAAAGTAAATGGCGAATTGCTAAAGACGCTTTGTGCAGCGGGGACTATACCGGTGATAGCGCCAATAGCAAAAGATAGGGCCGGCGGCAATCTGAACGTCAATGCCGACAGCGCAGCCGGCAAAGTTGCCGCAGAAGTCGGCGCAGAAAAACTGGTTGTTGTAAGCGATACGCATGGAATTTTAATGGACCTTAAAGACCCTGAGAGCAGGATTTCGAGCTTGAACGAGGTGCAGATTAAGCAAATGATCGACGCCGGTATTATCCAAGATGCGATGCTGCCAAAGGTCGAGGCCTGCCTGATAGCGCTGGATGGCGGTGTCAAGAAGGCGCACATTATAGACGGCCGAATCCCTCACTCGCTGCTGTTGGAAATCTATACCGACAAAGGGATAGGGACAGAAATAATTCAGAATAGAGAAGACGGGAGCAGAAAGGAGCAAAAATGATAAAACTTTTAGCTGTTGCTGAGCTGAACCTGATAATTATTGCTATCGCGTTTCTTGTCGTTGTTGTGACTCCAGTTGCTGTTATGATTTGTTTTCTGGTGATTTATCTTGTTAAAAACAACAAAGAAAGGCGGCAGCTTCGCACGGAAGTGGAAAGACTCACTGAAGAAGTAAATAAATTGAAGCAGGAACGACGATAACAAATAACGAGATTGCTTTGTAGAAAACAGATTAGAGCGTCATTTCGAGCGAGCCGTAGGCGAGTCGAGAAATCTGCATGCAACAGTGCTGCTAACCCAGATTTCTCCACTTCGTCCCCGCGTCTTCCTGTCGGAAGACAGGAGCGGGAACTTCGGTCGAAATGACGGCAGGTCTTTTCTACACAGCAAAGTTAAAATTGAGGAAGTGGTAAGGTTAGGGTTATGACGACGCAGGAAACTATTGATTTGTTTGATAAATACGTTATCGCCAACTATCGCCGGCTGCCGCGGGTTATCGTCAAGGGCGAGGGCTGTTACCTGTCCGACGCCGACGGCAATAAGATATTGGATATGTTCCCCGGCTGGGCGGTCAGCGGCATAGGGCACTGCCACCCCAAGGTCGTAGAGGCGATTCGCAAACAGTCAGGTGAGCTTCTGCACATCGACAATACCTTCTACTCCGAGCCGCAGGGGAAGCTGGCAAAGATGCTAAGCGACCTTGCCTTCGGCGGGAAGTGCTTCTTCTGTAATAGCGGCGCCGAGGCCAACGAAGCCGCAATGAAATTGGCGCGGCTTCACACGCCGCCGGAGAAATATAAATTCATCACCGCTGAGGGCAGCTTCCATGGGCGGACCTTTGCCACGGTTACGGCGACCGCGCAGCCGAAATACCACGAGGGCTTTTTGCCGCTATTGCCGGGTTTTGTGTATGTTCCATTTAATGATGCTGCTGCTTTGGAGTCGGCCTTTAGCAATGAAGTTGCCGCGGTTATGGTCGAGCCGATTCAGGGAGAAGGCGGAATAAATATTGCAACGGCTGAGTATCTGCAGGTGATTCGTCGGCTCTGCGACGAAAAGGGCGCCTTGATGATTTTAGACGAGGTCCAGACCGGGATGGGCAGGACCGGAAAGTGGTTTGCTTACCAGCACTTCGACGTTGAGCCGGATATTATCACGCTGGCTAAGGCACTCGGCGGCGGCGTTGCAATAGGGGCGATGATGGCTAAAGAAGAAATCGCTGCAACGTTGACTCCCGGCAAGCACGCCTCTACCTTTGGCGGAAATTGTTTGGCCTGCGCCGCGGGCATCGCAGTCATTGAGGCGATAGAGGAAGATGGTCTATTGAAAAAGGCAGCCGAGATGGGGCAGTATGCAAAAGAGAAGCTCCAGCAGTTAAAGCAAAAATATTCCATCATCGACAGCGTTCGCGGAATCGGCTTGATGATAGGCGTGCAATTGACCGGTCCCGGCAGCAAGATAGTGGATAGGTGTCTGGAGAGGGGATTGCGGATAAACTGCACCAACGAGACGGTTTTGCGGCTTATGCCCCCTATGATTGTCACCAAAAGCCAGCTTGATGAGGCAATTGGTATTCTTGATTCTGTTTTGGCAGGGGCCGAGTTATGAAAGACTTTATTTCCATAATAGATTATCCGGCGGAAATGCTCAGAGAGCTATTGCGGGTAAGCAGCAGGCTGAAAAGCTTATACAGCGTCGGCGGCACCGATTTGTGTTTGGCGGGTAAGACCTTGGCGATGCTTTTTGAAAAGCCCAGCTTGCGGACGCGCATCAGTTTCCACGTTGCAATGACCGACCTGGGCGGCAGCGCTATCTACGTCAAGCCCGAAGACATTGGCGGCATCGGCCAGCGAGAACCAATTAAAGATATGGCCAGGGTCTTGAGCCGATATGTCGATGGCATAATGGCACGCACCTTCGAGCACAATACACTTGTCGAGCTGGCTAAGTATGCAGATGTGCCGGTAATAAATGCGCTGAGCAACTGGTCGCACCCCTGCCAGGCAATGGCGGATGTTCTTACGATTCAGGAGCATCTGGAGCGGGTAGAGGGTGTGAAGATTGCGTTTATCGGCGACGGCAATAACGTGGCCCGCTCGCTTGCCTTTGCCGGCGCAAAGCTGGGTATGAAAATGGTTGTTGCCTCACCGAAGGGTTATGAGCTTGATGCTGACTCGCTCAACAGGGCAAATAAGCTATTGCCCGGCTGTGTCAGGCAGACGAACGACCCCGGCGCAGCGGTCCTCGATGCGGATGTTATCTATACTGATACCTGGGTCAGTATGGGCCAGGAAGAAGAGGGACAAAAACGTAGGGCGGCTTTTGCCGGCTTCCAGGTTGATATGAAGTTAGTCAAGTCCGCTCCGTCAAGCGTGAAGATTATGCACTGCCTGCCGGCTCATCGCGGCCTTGAAATCACAGATGATGTCGCCGAGTCGGCCAATTCGATTATCTTCGACCAGGCCGAAAACCGCCTCCACTTCCAGCGGGC
>CAZKOQ010000009.1:0-24344 GCA_964554425.1 uncultured Pirellulales bacterium
GGTCTTCGCTCACAAACATAAATTGGTTGAGGGCTTTACCAAAAAATATAATATCGACCGGCTGCTTTATTTCGAGACTTTCGGCGATGTCAATTCGGCTATTGCCAGAGAAAAGACAATAAAGGGCTGGTTGCGAGCAAGAAAAACGGCTCTGATAAAAGCTGCCAATCCCAATTGGGCCGACCTTGCCGGTGATTGGTACAGTTGAAATTTATCTTAGGCCAGATGTTTCGCCTTCGGCTCAACATGACAAAGGGGATGTCATTCTGAACGGGACTTGTCATTCTGAACGAAGTGAAGAATCTGTCCACCGAAGTGAATGTGTGCAGGGCTGGCAATCAATACTCCTCTTGTTCGTAGGCCAGACGTTTCGCCTTCGGCTCAACCGTGTCCTGAGCGAAGCGAAGGAATGACAACCCATCAATGTGATGAACCGTTAGTCGTTTTTTGCAAAAAGCCAAACAGCGCCTTGAAATAATTTTTTATCCAGTCCCAGTGCAAAATGATGTGCACAGCCATTAAGAGGACAAAAAGAAGTGCTAAATAGAAATGAATCGTCCCCCATTCGTGCCGGCTCATTGACCAAAGCTCTCTAATCTGTTCTTGTGCGACGCCTCTGCCCCCGCGAAAGCCGCGCCCGCCGCTGCCAGGAGGCAAAACGTTCCTCATAATAAACCCGGTAAAAGCCAGACCTAACAGGCCAACGAAGCTTATCAAATCGACAATAAAATTCGCTGTGCCGCGTTTCATCGCACAATCCTGTAAAATTCTGCCAAAACTTGCACCATTTCTGACCTGACGCAAATTGTGCCATAGGCGGGGCTGTGTGTAAAGTGTCAGAATTGAAGATTTAGAATGGAGAACTCAAATAGCGTATAGCGTGCAGCGTTTAGCGGACAGTGTTTCGCCCAACGGCGGCGGATCTTCGAGATTTGCGATTTGGAACCTGCGAACCTATAATCGTAAATCAATAACAACGAACTCAAAACTACAAACTTATTTTCCCGCCTTCTCCGCCTTCGTATCAGCCGGCTTCGGCCCCTTGAACTCCGTTGTATCGTAGGCATCCTGCTCCCTCTGCGACATAACCGGCTGCTTGATAATCCAGGGAGTTACGAAGACGACTATTTCACTGTTAACTGTATCTTCGCCTTTGAATCTGAATAACGCGCCCGCTAATGGCAAATCTCCAAGAAAAGGCACTTTGTTAATCTGCTTTGTGACATCCTTTTTTCGCAAGCCACCCAAAACCACTGTCTGGCCGTTCTTGACCAACAGTTTTGTGTCGGCCGTGCGCTTGTCGACAACGGGCTGAGGATACTCGAGATCGGTACCGGTCCTAACAAGGACCACATTACTTGTTTGAATACTAAACTCGGGTTTCAGTTGCAGCCGAATCATTTCATCGCGGGCAGCAAGATGGGCTGTAACCTCGAGTTTAACGCCGACCTCTTTGAATGCGGTGGTCCCGATAGGTGAGCCCGCGCCTCCTCCTCCTTCAGTAAGTTGCTGATAGGGTATCTCAGAAATAATGCTTATGCTGGCTTTTTCATTATCGAGCACTAAGATTCGAGGATTTGCCAGTAGCTTGGCGTTAATGACGTTCTGCTGGGCCTTGATAACCGCATCGATGTCAACACCGTCCTTGAGCCAGCCAAACTTAAGTACACCGGTAGTGCCCGAGGTTTTCCCCGTTGCACCGCGGAATATGCCCGTTGCGAACGGCTCGTTATTGCCGGTTTTAGTTTCACCAATGGTTCCTGGCGGGACGACAGCCTCGCCACCAGCATAGTATTGGGTATTTCGCCCTGCGTTCCATTCGACGCCAAGGTCGAGCTTATCCTTGCTGGTTATGTCGTAGATTCTTGCCTCGACTAATATCTGGGGTGTCATCCGGTCGATTTTTTCGATGAAGGTGCTGATGTCCCTGATTTTACTCTCGGTGTCGGTAACGATTATGTGGCTGGTGCCCTCAATAGACGAAATTGTTCCCTGCTTGGACTTGAATTTATCAAGGGCCTTTACGACCTCCTTGACATCCGCATAAACAATCTCGTAAGTCCTGGTCTGGAGCGGCTCGGGCTTTTCGGTCTTATCCGCAGCCGTTATCACCCTTATCATATTTTGGCTGAGCACATAGGCATAGCCGTGCGCAGAAAGGATTTGATTCAGCGCCTCCTCCAGCGGCACATCCGTAAGTGTGCATGTCACCACTCCCGTGACAGACGGACTCTTGACAATATCGACATTCGCCTGCTCCGCCATTATCCGTATCACATCCTCAATAGGCGTGCTGCGGAACTGCACGCTTATCTTCTTTTGCATCCGCTGCTCAAACGGCACTTCCCCAGGCGGTTTGTTAGCATCATTGGCATCACCGGCAGCAACGCTAACGCAGGTTATGCAAATAGCAGCAAATATTGTCGCAATTCTTAATCCCAAATTTTTCGCTGTGCTTCTCATAATATTTTCCTCTTACAAACTAACGGTTAAACAATCCCGAATCTATTCAAAGTGTCCTACGGCTGAAGACCCTGTGTCCATTTTTTGCCATCCATTTCAAATTCAACAGTCGTCTTAGTTATGCCAACCACAGTCGCACCGGTCACTTTGTCGCCAACGTGCACTATCTCCGTCCCGACAATGGCGGACGGTGCGTCATCGCTATATAAAATGCCCTTCACCAATATCGGCAACGGCTTTACTTCTTCAACCTTTTGTGTTCCCACCTCAATCGTCGTCACAATGTTCGGCTCCACAGCCGTCCTTGTTGGGTCGTGGAGCGTCTCAGGATATGCCTCCGGTATTTCCCACTCTATTACTGTGTCGGCGGCAACAGCCGTAACCGGTGCCTTCGGCTTCCGAGTTTCGGTTACCGCTCCTGGAAGCCCAAAAACCCAAATCAGCACAACAATCAAAATAACTGCAAGCGCCGGCACCAATACCAGCATCGACTTTTGCCTTCCCCCGCTCACCCCCGGCTTTGGTTCTAGAAGCTTACCTTTTGTCCGCTGCCACAAGCCCGGCCTGACGCCTTTCACAGCCGGCTCTGCCTTCACCTGACCGACAGACGCAGCCGGCTGCATCGCCTCAAATCCCCTCGGCTCCATCCCGGCAGATACCCGTATCTGCTGAAATGGCGGCGGCAGCGGCTTCTGCGGCCCGCCTGCCCCCTGCTCACCAGAAGGTGCTGGTGGAGGCGGAGGTGGACTACCCGGCTGAGGCAGCGGCACTCCCTCAAATATCGAGGATATCTTCTTGTGCAGTCCCGGCTTCTTTTTCTTATCCTCTGTCATTTTTATTCTCCTCAACCGAAGTGACGGCGGCGCCCATAGCCGCAGGCCGACCATATAGTATCTCCTCAGCCAGTCCATTATATTCCTCTGCGCCCCTGCTTGCCGGGTCGTAAGTCAAAACCGGCTCGCCGGCGCTCGGCGCCTCGGCCAGCTTCACGTTCCGGTGAATCACCGTATCGAAAACCAACTCCTTGAAATGCTCCCTCATCTGCTGCTGAACCTGCCTGCTCAATGCCGTGTTGCTCTCAACAAAAGTAAGCAGCACCCCGAGTATCCTGAGCTGTTGGTTGAACCGCTGCTTGACTATCTCTACCGTCTCAAGTAACTGCTTCAAGCCCTCCAAGGCATAGTATTGCGTCTGCACCGGTATCACCACATCCGTACTGGCCACCAGCGCATTGAGCGTCAATAAGCTAAGTGACGGCGAGCAATCAATAACGCATATCTCATAATTACTTCTGATGCTATTGAGACGCTCATTAAGGACATATTCCCTTCCAAATAGCACTGCCAGTTCGAATTCAGCCCCCGAAAGTAAAATATTGCTCGGAACCAAATGCAGCCGCTCCACGCTCGTGCCGACTATTATGTTGGAAATCGGCAGTTGCCTGCGAGAAACAGGAATCTGTGCATTTGTCAAAGTATCATAAATCGTCTTGTCCAGATTGTCGGGCTCATAACCCAATCCCAGCGTCGTATGCGCCTGCGGGTCAAGGTCAATCAGCAGCACCTGTTTTCCTAATCCTGCAAAAGCAGCCGCAAGATTCACCGCCGTCGTTGTCTTGCCGCAGCCGCCTTTCTGATTTGCTATCGCTATCGTTCTCATTTTCATCCTGTAAGCTTAGCGCAAAAATTTATGATGCGCTCAAAGTCCCCTGCTCCGCTTCTCCTTTTTCTTGCTGGTTATTTCCTATCTCGTCAGCCAAAGCCAGATACTCCTGAGCCCCTTTACTATCCGGGGAGTATGTCAAGACCGACTGCCCGGCGCTCGGCGCCTCGGCCAACCTTATGTTTCTGTGAATGACCGTATTGAACACCAATTCGCCGAAAAACTCCCTCATCTGCTGCTGAACCTGCCTGCTTAGCGTCGTCCTGTCCTCGACAAAAGTAAGAAGCAACCCCAAAATTTTCACATAGCACGGATAGAACCGCTCCCTGATGATGCTGACGGTCTCAAGCAATTGCTTCAATCCCTCCATCGCATAGTAATGCGCCTGCACAGGCACAATCACATCGGTGCCGGCAACAAGTGCGTTGAGCGTCAGCATCCCCAGCGAGGGGGGACAATCGATAACGCACACATCGTAATCATCCTTGACGGCGTTGAGCTTCTCGCGGAGTACAAACTCCCTTCCGAACATAAGCGTCAGCTCAAGCTCCGCTCCCGCAAGCAAAATATTGCTCGGAGCTACACTGAGGCGCTCAAGATTCGCGCCCTTTACCACGTTGCCCATCGAAACCTGAACATTTGTAAGAACATCGTAAATGGTAGCAGTCAGCTTATCCGGATTGTAGCCAAGCCCTATGGTCGTATGCGCCTGCGGGTCAAGGTCTATTACCAGCGACCTCTTGCCTTTCTGGGCAAACGCAGCAGCGAGGTTGACCGATGTTGTCGTCTTGCCACAACCGCCTTTTTGATTTGCTATCGTAATTATTCTCATCTTAATGATGCCGGCCTGTGTCGCTAACCTGCAGTCGCTCCAAAAATCACTGTTGTTGCCTGACAAACATCGCCACGTTCATAGTAACCTGATAGCCCGTCTCATCCTGCCTCGCCCGCGATATCGTGAAATTGTCCACAAAAATCACCGGCTTATGTCTCTCCAGAGCGTTCAGGAAAGTTGCAAACTGATTGAACCAGCCGACGAAACTAATCTCTGTGCGCCCCTCGCTAATATATTTGCAGTCGCCTATCTGCGCCATCGAAGTAGGCCCTTTGCCCTTAATGCTAAACGCCGAAACCTTCTTTTCGCTGGCAATCTGGCTTATATCAAACGTCAGCTCAGCAGAATCCGTAGAATCAATGACAAACTCCTTTAGCTTGCTTCGCAAACGCTCTATTTCATCCCTCATCCGCTTTCTGTTCTCTTCCTGCCCGGCCTGGACTATTGAATCGTGCCTCTGCTTCCTCTCCGCCAGCTTGCTATCTATCTGCCCGATAGTGCTATTCTGCGGAGAAAGAAAAAGCATATAAGCGAAGACAAACACCGTAAAGCACGCCGCCCATATCAGAGCCACCATCGTAAAATATTTCCTGTAAATCTTCATAATAAAACCGCTACAAACCTGGCTTAAAAATGCAATCTATCTGATAAATCACAACCGGCTGACTATCGACCTCGCCCGACTCCTGCGATACCGTCACGGTGTCCAGCCGAAGACCTAAAACAGCCGACGCAAGAAGCCGTGCGCGAAAATCCCTAATTGTCTGCTCACTAATGGCCTGCGGATTCGCGGAGACGCTAATCCGCAGTGTCCTGATAGGAATATCAATAGTAATCGTCTTTTGGGCATCCCCCTTCGTTGAAACTTTCTTTTTTAGGACGCTCTGTTTGACCTCCATACTATTGAGCATCACTGATTCCGGTATATTCTCCACCACCGCAGCCAGAACCGGCGACCACTGGGTGTATCTGCTAATGTTGGACTTCACTTCCGCTAAGCAGTTGCCAAAGGCGGCTCTATCTCTTTCAAACGACTCCTGCTCCTTTATCAGCTCCGATAGTTTTTCTATCTTGTCCTCCCACCTGGCTATCTCCTGCCTCTCCATCGATATGATGATTCTGTTGCGTAGATATACGCTCACCATCACTATCGCCACGATAAGCGGCACCACAATCGCTACCGCGCTGACAGCTATCCCCGCGGGCCTGCTCTTTATTGGAAGGCCCTGTCCCTTCAACAAATCTATCGTAAACATATCAAATCGTCCTCATCGCAAGACCGCAGGCCACCACCATCGCAGGTCCGTTCTTCTGAATGATATTTCTCTGGAACACTCCTCGATGGTTCCTGCCGACCCGGCATCGCATCTTCTCAAACGGATTCCACAAAACTGCCTCCACGGAAAGCTGTCTGCTCAGCAGCTCCACAACGCCCTTAACCAGTGAAAACCCGCCGCATACATACAGCTTCTCAAATGCCGCCGTCTTATCCTGCGCCTTGCAATACCGCGATGTCTCTGTAACATCTACAATCAGCTTGCCGCAGGCCTTTTCAATACTTCCCTTAAGCCGCGCCTGCGCCTCTTCCGAATCGCTAAATAATATCTCCTTGACGCTCTCCGCCGACATACTATTTTCAGCGGCAACTTGCTTGACTATGTCGTCACCGGCATAAGCAATGTCACGAATAAACGGCCACCCCGCCGAATTCGTCGGCCCGCTCATAATCGCCAAAGTCGTGTAGGAGCTTCCGATGTTCAAAATGGCTATCGTATGACCGGGCTCCGGCTTCTCTAACTCGTTAAAGCAGTTCAGAATCGCAAGCCCGTCCACATCCATCATCGCGCACTCGAACGACCCTTCTTTCGCTAATTGCACCCTTCTTTTTATCACCGCATTTGTCGCAGCCACTAAAATCCCGCTGACGCTTCCGCCCTCACTTAATATCAACTGGTAGTCAATAGCACCATCTTCCGTATTGAATGGGCAGACCTGCGATGCCTCCAGCGCAACAGCTCCTTCAACCTCTTCCGGCAATAACGATGGAAACTTAAAGTCGCGCACCACAACCTCAGGACCGCCGACCCCGCATACTGCGAGTCTGCTCCTTACCCCTGTTACCGCAAGGCACTCACGAATAGCCCGCACGGTATTCACTCGCCGTCGATTAATGTCATCGCCGCTCGGTGCAATATTGGCAATTCCGGCAGCAGTTACCGCGTAGCCGTCCCTACCCTTTTGCAGCCGAGCCAGCTTGACCGCAGACGAGCCGATATCCATACCCAAAACTTCATTCCGTCTCAAACTGAAAAACTGCTTCACGCCCAACTGTTCTGTCCCTTCACAACGACAAAAAACCAAACGCTACTCGGCCTCTACCAGCAGTAACCTTAAAAATTATTACAGTTCTGGCTCTGTTCCCTTGCCACATTAGAAAAACGTCCTTCTTTTCTAACGGGGCTTGCTTTACACCTCTATCATCGGCTCAAAAAAACCTCTGTTTTATTTGGAAATGCCAATTATTTACTTTTGCAGCCCAAATTACCCCCATTTTGAATGGTAAGTCCTATAAACCAACTCCATCCCCCTCAAGACGGAGCAATGTTAGTCAGGTAGCTGGACCTATCAATCAGGTATAACCGCAACAGATTACGCCCCAACAGACCCCCATTTTGAGTTTCGGATTTTCCTCTTTGATTTTGTGGCTTCGTGCCTTCGTGGCTAATATGATTTAGTCGCTCCCCCGATAATCGTGCCACCCCGCAGGAGCAGGAACATATTTCCCGCGCAGCCAGATATCCCCCGGCAAAATACCCTCAAGCAACCTTTCATCCATATAATAATGTTTCAAATAACCATCCTGGCCAATCACTCCAACGACCCCCCTCATGGCCTCGGTAATTGTGCCGCGGACAATCAAGTCATCCTGAGGAGAGCTGAATTCTTTTCTCCCTGCGACATTTTCAGCACCCCATCCACCGCCGCCGACCGTTATCGCCGCCTCCACCACCGTCGGGTCAGGCAAATACCTTTTATGGTAATCCTCATCTCCTTTTTTCGTCGATGGATTGTCCGGCCGACCGACAGGGACATATTCATAACCTGGAGGCTCAATAGGGCTGTCATCAACATAGATATAGTCACTCATCCCCGGGTCAACAACCTTGACCACTCCCTGGACGACCAGGCCAAGAACATTGGGGTTATCCTGTGATGGTGTTCCGTCCGCATTGTGTGTGCCGTCAACAACTGTGGAATCGGCAATCCAGATGTTGCCGGTTGCAACAATGGTAATTGCGCCTTTCACTTTATCCTGTTCAAGTAAGTCTGTGTCGCCGCTGCCTATGATGACGTTGCCATCGACAAAAATCTGGCCACCCGGGTCGGATTCAATCCCTCCTATCGACTGAGTAACGTAAGTCTGTTCAATCGGAACGACAAATCTCTCTCCCGTGCTGTCGGCATTTTCAGGCATGACGTGGTAGCCATAAAGATAGTATCTTTCGAATTGTGTGCCGCCGCTACCGGCCTTTATTCTCCAATCGTAAGGGGCTGACGGGGGGTAACCGCGAACCGTGCAATTATCCGTGATGCGGACCTTTCCGACGCCGCCATCAACAAAAAATTCGAGATGAACAGCCGCCTGGGGATTTTTAATATTTGGGTCTGAGCTTGCTACTGGCTTAAACTGGAACTCTGCTTTTGTGCTGTTTTTGAAGCGGTCAACCTTGCTCTGGATGGTGGCCTCATCGGTTATTTTACAGTCGGGCTGGTTGAAATAAATCCCGCCTTCAAAAAGCCCCATCACAGAAGCGTATTTATCAGTGCCGCCGGCATATCGCGATTCACCCATCCCTACTACCTGCAAAAATTTAGGGCTGCCCTGTATGTAAATGTCCCTCTCATCGGTTCCCTCTATACTTAATGGCAGCTTATTGATTTGGATGGGTATATCAATGATTTCCCCATCAGCAAAATAGACCGGCCTCGTCGTGCTCGCACTATCTGGAACTCTGCACATTCCCATAGCCCAGCCGCTTATTGCCTGAATCACCTTGACGTCCACCGTCCTGTTAAATACGCCGCTGTGGCCGGTGGATATAACGCTGTAAACAGGTCGATATCCAACAAAGGTAAAAAGTTTAATTTGATACTCGCAATCGGCATCCGGAAAAGGTATCGCTCCACTGGTGCCGGCAACGCCTTTATAAAGAGAATTGAGGACATCCTGCTGCCGGCTCATCCAGTAAACGGCCTTTTCGTAACCGGCCTCCGCCGCCAGCATTGCCGCTGCCTCGTTCTTGAACCTTATTGCCTTGTGCCTCGCCCCCCAGGAAACCGTCAACATTCCCATCCCAAGGACCGTTAAAAAAACAAGGCATACTACGACCATAACGAGAGCCGACCCGGCTGCGTAGTTTCGAGTTTTTAGTCTTGAGTTTTTAGTTCTCATAATCAATTTTGCTCCCTGTGGTTGGTCTTTTGCTTTCCGGTAACCGTAAAGGAGGTTCTAAATTCTACATTCAAAATTCACCCCGTTTTTTTGTGGGAGAAAATCAGGCAGGGAAAAAATAAACATGCCTTCTCACCACCTTCCTTATTAACAAAAGTATATCCGATTAACGAAGAAATGTCAAGGAAATTATACTCAAAATAGCCGCTGCTTCATTTAAGGAATGTTTATCACGGTGGTCTTACCCCCTCAAATCCCGATACATCGGGGCACGCATCAGACTCTTGTTTGCCGGGTCCTATAAACCAGATGTGGCAACTCCGCAGTTTTGAGTTTTTAGGTTTTATCCGCCAGACATTGGGCGGATTAAGTTTTGAGCTTAATTGCTCGCCCGATAATCGTGCCAGCCGGCAGGCGCAGGGATATAACTGCCTCTCAGCCATATATCGCCCGGCAGGATGCCTTCGAGAAACCTTCCATCAACGTAGTAATGCTTCAGATAACCATCCGAGCCAATCGCCCCAACGACCCCCCTGAGTGCCTCGGTAATTGTGCCGCGGACTACCAAGTCGTCCTGAGGACCGCTGTATTCCTTTCTGCCGCCGTATGAGCTGCGTGCGACATTCTCTGCGCCCCATCCGCCGCCGCCGACCGTTATCGACGCCTCCACCACCGTCGGGTCCGGCAAATAACGTTTGTATGTAGCTCCGCTGCCCTGATAGCGGGCTACCGGAACATAAACGTATCCTGATGGCACACTCGTAGGCGGCCCAGGATAATAGTTCGGTGAACCCGTCGAATACTGGCTTATCCCCGGGTCAATGACCTTGATTACGCTTTGTGCAATCAGCCCCAGGACGTTGGGATTACTTTTTGACGGTATTCCATCCACATCGTGTGCACCATCAACAGTTACCGAATCGGCAATCCAGATATTGCCTGTTGCAACAACGGTAATCTTGCCTTTCACTACATCCTGCCCGGATAGTGTCGAATCACCGCTGCCTATGATTACATTGCCGTTGACAAAAATCTGCCCGCCCGGCTCAGGCGAGACCCCGCCGAACGACTGAGTGACGTAACTGTCCTCAATTTTACTGACAAATCTCTCTCCTGTGCCATCGGCATTCGCGGGCCTGATATGGTAGGAGTAGATATAATATCTTTCATATTGTTTTCCATCGCTGCCGGGCTTTATCCTCAAATCCCACGTCCTGCTGTCACTACCCTGGCAAAAACCACGGACCGCGCAGTTATTGGTAACGCGGACCTTGCCGACCCCGCCCTCGACGAAGAATTCGAGCTGGACTGCCTGTTGTTTATTTGTAATTGATGCAGGCGATGCCGGCATGAACTTAAACTGTGTTTTGGTGCTGTTTTTGAAACGGTCCACCTTGCTGGCAATCGTGGACACATCCGTTACTTTGCAGTCGGGCTGGTCGAAATAAATCCCGTCGTTAAACAAACTCATTACCGACCCATATTTATCACCACCGGTCACTTCAGCATATCGTCCCTCCCCAATTCCAACCGGCTGCATAAATTTAGGACTGCCAGTTATGTAAATGTCCCTGTCATCAGGATTATCCTTTAGATTGTTGATATGCAAAGGCATATCGATTATTTCGCTACCGGCAAAATAGACCGGCGTAGTAGCGCCTGTGCCGCTTGCGACCCTGCACTGACCCATATCCCAGCCGCTTATTGCCTGAATCACCTTGACGTCCACCGTCCTGTTAAATACGCCGCTGTGGCCGGTGGATATAACGCTGTAAACTGGCTGATAGCCAACAAAGGTATAAAGCTGAATTTGATAGTCGCAATCTGCATCCGGAAAATTCAACGCGCCACTGATTCCCGCGTCTCCGTTCTCTATCGCGCTTAGCACATCCTGTTGCTGACTCATCCAATAGATGGCTTGTTCATAACCGGCCTCCGCGGCTAATCTCGCGACAGCTTCGTTTTTAAGTCGGATTGCCTTGTGCCTGACCCCGTACGCAGCTATCAACATCCCCACACCAAGGGTCATTAAAATAGCAAGGGACGCCATAACCAGCACAAATACCGACCCCCTTCCATAGTTTTGCGCTTTTATCCGCCAGACGTTCGGCGGATTAAGTTTTGAGTTGTTAGTTTTCATCCTTCTGCTCACTATTGAAGTTTGAATTGTTAAATAAACAGCCCCAAATTAGAGTGTCATTCCTACGCAACCTGTCCTGAGTGCAGCCGATGGAGCGGGAATCCATAAAAAATCTGGATTCCAGCTCAAGGCCGGAATGACAGCTCCTTTTTTGTGTTTATTTTTCAGTTGCTCGCCCGATAATCGTGCCAGCCGGCAGGCGCAGGGATATAACTGCCTCTCAGCCATATATCGCCCGGCAGGGTACCCTGGAGGAATCGTTCATCAACGTAGTAATGCTTGAGATAACCATCCGAGCCAATCACTCCAACGACCCCTCTGAGTGCCTCGGTAATTGTGCCGCGGACATACAAGCCATCTTGAGGGTCATTTGGAGAACTGTGGAAAGGGTCTTCCTTTCTGCCGCCGTATGAGTCGCGTGTGACATTCTCTGCGCCCCATCCGCCGCCGCCGACCGTTATCGCGGCCTCCACCACCGTCGGGTCGGGCAAATACCTTTTGTGGTAATTCGGGTCACCTTTTACCGTCGATGGGATGTCCGGCCGGCCGATAGGGACATATTCATAATCTGGAGGTTCAATAGGGATGTCATCAACATAGCTGTAGTCGCTCATACCCGGGTCAATGACCTTAATTACGCCCTGAGCAACAAGCCCCAGGACGTTGGGATTACTCTTTGACGGTACCCCATCCGCATCGTGTGCGCCGTCAACAACTGTGGAGTCGGCAATCCAGATATTGCCTGTTGCAACAACGGTGACCTTGCCTTTCACCACATCCTGCCCGGCCAGCGCTGAATCACCGCTGCCTATAATTACATTGCCATTGACAAAAATCTGTCCGCCCGGCTCAGGCGAGACCCCGCCGTACGACTGAGTAACGTAACTGTCCTCAATATTACTAACGAATCTCTCTCCTGTGCCGTCGGCATTCGCGGGCCTGATATGGTAGGAATAGATGTAATATCTTTCATATTTTTTCCCATCGCTGCCGGGCTTTATTCTTAAATCCCACGTCCTGTTGTCATTACCCTGGCTAAAACCGCGAACCGCGCAGTTATCGGTAACGCGGACCTTGCCGACGCCGCCCTCGACGAAGAATTCGAGCTGGACCGCCTGTTGTTTATCTGTAACCGACGCCGGCGATGACGGCATGAACTGAAACTCTGTTTTGGTTGTGTTTTTGAAACGGTCCACCTTACTGGCAATCGAGGCCTCATCCGTTACTTTACAGTCGGGCTGGTCGAAATAAATCCCGTCGTTAAAAACACTCATTACCGACCCATATTTATCACCACCGGTCGGTTCAGTGTATCGTCCCTCACCCATTCCAACCGACTGCATAAATTTAGGACTGCCTATTATGTAGATGTCCCTGTCATCAGGGTGATCCTTAAGGTTATTGATGTGGATGGGTATATCAATTATTTCGCCGTTGGCAAAATAGACCTCTGTGGTGCCGGAAGATCCGCTTGCGACTCTGCACTGGCCCATATCCCAGCCGCTCACCGCCTGAATCACAAACACATCCACCATCCTCTCAAACATCCCGCAATGTCCGGTGGATACAACCCTGTAAACCGGCTGATAGCCGACAAAGGTAAAAAGTTTGATTTGATAGTCGCAATCTGCATCCGGAAAATTCAACGCGCCACTGGTTCCCGCGTCTCCGTCCTCTATCGCGTTTAGCACATCCTGTTGCCGGCTCATCCAATAGACGGCTTGTTCATAACCGGCCTCCGCGGCTAATCTCGCGACGGTCTCGTTCTTGAGTCGGATTGCCTTGTGCCTGACCCCATACGCAGCCATTAGCATCCCCACACCAATGGTCATTAAAATAGCGAGGGACGCCACGACCAGCACAATCGCCGACCCGCTTTCATAGTGGCGAAAGCCATCTTGACGATTTTGAGTCTTAAGTTTTAAGTTTTTAGCTTTCATCCTCCGCCCCGTTAGAAAAACGGCCCCCTTTTCTAACGGGGTCCGCCTTACAAATTCTCTCTAACTTTATTATCTTGGCCAAATATTCCGCAAAAATGTTGATGTCTTCACATTGATAATTTCGCCGTCGTCCGGGTCGGTAAGTAAGCAATTGATTCTGACCGAACCCTGCCCTACTTTGCTTACGGTCGTGTGACTGAATGGACTGGCGTCGGAATTCGGGTCGGCTGATACATCTTCCGCAAGCACAATAGTCCTTACACCGGCCGTATTTCTGCCTCCGCCGCCGGCAGGCACCGCCCCGGGCGGATATGGGCCGTAGTCAACCTTCATCTTGTCTCCATCAAGATAAAAAAGGGCATAAGCAGTCGCCAGCTTTGCAACATCCATCAGGTCGTGGCTGTCGGTTTTGTCTAATTCGACATCCCAATACCGAAACTCAACAGCATTTCCAGAAACGACCTCTTCATTTGCTGTTTGTGGAGCAGCAGGCGTAAAAACGCCGCCGTTAACTTTATAAATAAAGTAATTGAGGCGATTGGCCCTCCTGCCCATACTGCCGAATGCTATCGTAATCGCATCGGCATCCAGCTTCATCTTCTTGTTAGCGGAATTATAGGTTTTTTGCCAGGCGCGGTTGCCGCCCACAAGCAGCACCCCGGCGCTGAGTATAATTATCACGGATATGATTGAGGTGATAACCAGCTCAATCAAGGTAACCCCGCACCGAAATTTTCTACTTTGTGAACACATCCACAGACACCAAACTCAAAAATTAAAAATAAAAAATTAAAATTGTGGAATCCTCAATTTTGCACTTTGCATTTTGATTTTTGATTTCTCTTTGTTTTTATCCTCCCGATGCATCGGACCTGACGTAAGTAGTAAGAATAACGGGCGCAAGATTCGCCAGGCGACTTTCCACATCGTCCTCGCCCGAAGGCGCACCAAACCTCACTGTAACTGAAATTTGACGCAGTTTTATCTCCGCTTCCGTATCTTCTTCAACGTCTATCCAATTGAGCATAACAAGCATCGGCAGACCATCGACCGTAATAGCATAAACACAATTATGCAGTGGAGTGCCTAATCCCACACCTATCCCCTCGCTCCAATAACCCGGCACCAGCAAAGGTTCGGAAAACCCTAAATTCAACTTATGAGGGTCATATTCATTTGACCCGCCGGTGCTCTTCCAGTCCTCCAATAATAATTGGGCCGTCCGCGTCGCAACCATTTGCGCACGTGCAATCTTCGCGTGAATGGCGGCGTAATACTGATAACCCATCGCCCCTGTGACAATCACCGACAGAAGCACCATCGCCGCCATTGACTCGATTAACGTAACCGCCGCTGCCTTGCGCCTCTTTATTTCCATATATCTACCTCCCCCTCATTATTTATAGCGTTTAGCGTCCAGCGTCCAGCACTCATCTATACGCAAGACGCATCACACACAACGAATCACACATGCCTGTCCCGCTTGCCCTGCGACTTGTCCGGCGTAGCTTTAGCGAAGTCGGAAGCCCCGCCATTTAGGGCGAAGTAGGGAGCTCAGTCGAGGGGACTCACTACGAGAAACGAGCCAAGAACGACGAGCGACGAACTAAATCCCTCACCCTCCCTCCTTCTTCTGAATCCTTCCAAATCCGACAAAACGAACCCGCTGACCCTTGTCATTCTGAGCCCCCGCAGCTTGTTTGCACAAGCAAACAGCGGGGGTGAAGAATCTGGCCCAACGAATCGTATTACACCGCTCCCAGCTAATCACACTCTTAAGTAAGCCGCAGGCCAGATCCTTCGCCTGCGGCTCAGGATGACAATTAAAGTCAGGCATCGAGCCACAAGATTCACGAACCACGCACTACACACGCCCGTCCCATTTATCGAGAATTTACGGCGGGTTATACGCACGCCTGCCCTACGAGAATCGAGCTTTATCCGCCACTCCGTATGGCGGAATCGAGACAGGCCGTCTTGTCGGCTCTAAACGAGTTAAGACAATCCTAACTTTGCCCTTAGAGACCAGTTACCGTCCATGTGGAACCCGCGGGACTCGCTGTTAATGTGCCAGGTCCATGGCCGGGTGCGTCAGCTCTTGCACCGACTGTGGCGGTAATGGTGGCAGCCGGCCCGGCGGCCTCAGTCCCGTTAACACTGGTGATTGCGTAATCCTCCTGAGCGAAATAAGTTCCATCCAGGTCGTTTTGGGCGAAGCCTAATGCCTGGCAGGTAGTTGCGTCATCAAGCCCGGTTAGAATGCCGGAGTAATCGAAGCCTGGCCCTTTTTCAGCGATGTAGGCACGGACTGCCGTCCAGATTGTGCCGCAGGCAGCGTTGGCCTCAGACCATTTGGCCTTGTCGATGCGGCCTCTCATAAGAGGCACCATCACCGCTGCTAAGATGCCGATGATGAGAATTACGACCATCAGCTCAATCAATGTAAAACCTTTTTTACTTCTCATTTTTACTTCTCCTTAAAAAAAACACCCTATTTTACCTTGCCCCCAAACACGCTTTACCCATTTAACCAAATTAACTATCTGCCTATATTACCTAATCGTCCAAATTTGTCAAGCACTAAACCACTTTTCTTTCACCCACCCCTTACAATTACCCCAAAAATCAAGTTTTAAGCTTCTATCCGCCCGATATTTGGCGGAAACATTTATTACCGAGTAACGAGTATCGAGCTTCATCCGCCATTCCTTTTGGCGGAACCTCTATTTCACCACGTCGCCCATCGTGAAAATGGGCAGATACAGGGCAAGCAGGACAGTCAATACAATCCCTCCAACCGTTACAATCAGAATCGGCTCAATCAGTGTCATCATTGTGTTTATAATGGAGTCTATCTTTCGCTCATAATGCTCAGCCGTCCTGTCTAATACCGTCGGCAGCGACCCGCTTTCCTCGCCCACCTGAACCATCTTGATTAACATATTCGGGAAAAAGCCGGTCGATGCCATACTCATAGAGATATTGCCTCCCCCGACGATATTCTCCCGCGTCTTCGCCACCGCCGCCTTTATGATGTCGTTCCTGGCCATCTCATAAATAATATCCAGCACCTCCAGCACCGAAACGCCCGCATTAAGCAGTGTCGCCATTGTCCTGCACAGCGTCGCCACAAACGCCTGCACAAACAACCTCCCAAACATTGGCACAACCAGCGCAAACCGGCTAAATACATAATGACCCCGCCTGGTCTTGGAAATTAAAATGCACGCCACTATCGACAAGAAAACCCCGCCGATAATAAAAACTAAATTCCCCACAATCCAGTCGTAAATTCCCATAAAGCCACGCGTAAATGCAGGCAACCGCCCTCCAAGCTGCGTAAATATCGTCCGGAACCTCGGAATGATAAATGCCATTATGAATATAATTATCAACACGACAAATACCGAGACAAAAATTGGATACGCCACCGCTCCTTTTATCTTCTTGGCTAACTTGTCCCGGCCATCAAAATACCCGGCTAACTTCCGGGACGCCTCGCCAAGATTACCGCCCGTCTCGCCTGCTAAGATTATTGCGCAGCACAGCCGATTGAAAACTCGCGGGAATTCCCCTATCGCCTCGGACAAAGGTGTCCCCTTCTTGATCTTCTCTGACACTTGTTCGAGAATAAATTGAAGCTGCAGGTTCTCCACATCCTCTGCAATCGTATCCAGCGACATCGTGATGGGTATTCCTCCTTCAAGCATCGTGGTCAACTGCCAGCAGAACGCCGACAGGTCCGCTGATTTGACGCGCCTGCGGTGTGGGATATGCCGGCCTTGCGGCACAGCCATTGTCATCTCATTGACCGCTACCGGCGTAAGACCTTGCTCCCGCAGCCACGCCAGAACGTCATTTGCCGAAATCGCCTGGCTTATACCCTCTCTCTTGGTCCCCACCAAATCACGCGCAATATATTTATAGCTCTTCATTACCGGACCTAACTGTTAAATTAAAAATGCAAAATTAAAAACGGAAAACCATAATTCAAAATTTTGAGTTTTAAGCTATGGTTTTGCACTCTGCACTTTAAGATTTACGCTTCAAAGTCATCGGCGTCAAAAACCAGCAAGTTTACGAAAAAATTGAATCGAAATCCAGGAAATGCCGCCGCTAAACCACCCCCACAGACACCAAACTCAAAAATTAAAAATAAAAAATTAAAATTGTGGAATCCTCTATTTTTGAACTTTGCACTTTGATTTTTGATTTCTCTTTGTTTTTATCCTCCTGGCTCTGCCCAGGCGATTATCAATCTTTCTCTGTGAATGCTGCCTCGAGAACCTCTTCCGCGGTCGTCAGTCCTTGCAACATCTTGCTCACGCCGCTATCGACCAATCCTCCATACCCTTTCTGCCGGCCTGCCTCCCTTATCTGTGCCTCGCTGGCGCCGCTGACTATCATTTCGCTTATCTTATTATCGACCCCCAAAAACTCAAATATAGGCAGCCGACCCAGATAACCCGTCCCCCCGCACGCAGGACATCCTCGTCCCTTATAGAAAACCGTGTCCATCGCCTGCTCAACGTTAATCTTCAGTCGCTTGAGAACCTCCTCATTTAAAGTTACCGGCTCCTTACACCGTTTACAAATCTTGCGCACCAGCCGCTGCGCAACAACTAAATTCAGCGTTGATGCCAATAGATACCGCTCAATCCCCATATAAAGCAATCTGCTTACCGCACTGGGCGCATCGTTGGTATGAAAGGTGCTTAAAACTAAGTGTCCCGTTAGAGATGCCTTTATCGCAATTTCTACAGTTTCTTTATCCCGAATCTCGCCTATTAAAATTATGTCAGGGTCCTGCCTCATAATCGCCCGCAGACACATCGCAAAATCCAGGTCAATCTCGGGCTTAACCTGTATCTGGTTAATGCCCGAAAGACGGTATTCGACAGGGTCCTCTACCGTCGTTATATTCTTCGTCGGGTCCCGCAAATAGTTTAATGCCGAGTATAGCGTCGTGCTCTTGCCGCTCCCCGTAGGCCCTGTAACAATAATGATACCGTGCGGCTGCGACAGCATATCCTTGAACTCTATTAGCAGCTCCGGCTCAAAACCAAGCTGGTCCAGGTCGTGATTGACCGCCGACGCATCAAGTATTCGCATCACAACCTTCTCGCCGTATATCGTCGGTATCACCGACACTCGCACGTCAATATCTCTGCCCGATGCCTTAATCTTAAATCGACCGTCCTGCGGCAGACGACGCTCCGCAATATCCATCTGCGACAAAATCTTAATCCTGGCAACTATCGCAGCATGCATCTTCTTGGCCGGCGGAACCATATTCCGCAGCACTCCGTCTATCCTCATCCGCACTACAACTGAAGTCTCCTGCGGCTCAATGTGAATGTCACTGGCCCTGCTTTTCACCGCCTGACTTAGCAGCAAATCGACAAACCGAATCACCGGCGGCTTGGTCGCCGCCACCTCGCTGCTTATGTCCGTCTCAAGCGTGTCCTCCATCAACGAATCATCCTGCGGCTCTTCCTGCGTGTCTATCTCGGTCTCTATTATCGTCCGAAGCTGCTGCTCTTCCACATCCGTGCTGTGATAAACCGCCTCGATAGTGCGCCGAATCTCCGCAGGCGAGCTAATCGCCAGCTTAATCCGACGCTTCATCTTCAGCGTAACCGTGTCTATCGCGATAACATTGAGCGGGTCCGCCATTGCGACCAAGGTCTTCCCATCCTCTTCGCGGACAGCCAAAAGGCAGAACCGCTTGGCGATACTCTCAGGCAGCGCCCGCGCAACGTTCATATCCACCTTGCTGATGTCGTCGAACCGCAGGTACTCTATCGACAAATGCTCAGCCAATGACTGCGTAACATCCTCGTCATTTAGCATCTTGAGCCGAAGAAGCACCTCGCCAAGCCGACCTCCGTGCTCTCGCTGCTCATCGAGCACCTCAAGCAGATCCTCCGGACTCAGCAGCCCCTTGGCTACAAGCAATTCGCCGAAAAGAAGATTGGACTGCATTCTGGAAGTGTTAGATAATGGTTGTGTAGAATCCATTCGTTCTCCTCCACCTTGAACATTTGCTTCTGACAGCGAGCTCATCTCCATAAAAATCCATATAATTAACCACAACCGTGAAACAAATGTTGCGGTTTGCGCACTAACCAAAAGTAACCAATTAAATTGGGGACAGGGATTATCACCCTTTGCTCCAAGTTACACCTTTATTAAATTATACGCCATACCCTGCCGAACACAAGAGAAAAATCCAATATTCCCTACGATTTGTCCACGCAAACCACAACAAACCATCTCTTTTGAGCCGGGCCCCCCATTCAAATCTACAAGCCCGATATAACTTCCTGCTGTTAAGCCATTAAGCGAAAATCGGCCTTATACCCCGTCAACTTAACTATGGAGCGAAAAGAAATTATGCTCTTCTGCCCTAATCAATCTCCAGGCCGGTTTTTATCGGACAACTCGCAGCCGGATAACTATATCAAAATTCCTTATAATGCTTCATCCGACCACCATACATCTGATGCCACCCTCAAAAATAGCTCTAATTCCCCTCACCCACTCTGCCCATTTTGGGCCCTCGTATTGAAATTCTTGACCAAACATAAAAAAATGCTAATATCAGAATAAACCGAGGCCTCGTTAGTGAAAAACCGCCTCGAATGTCAGCTCGCGGATGTGGCGGAATTGGCAGACGCGCAAGCCTCAGGAGCTTGTGGGCATTAGCCCGTGGAGGTTCAAATCCTCTCATCCGCACTAACCCTCTCCCATCGCTCTGCCGCTCAAAAATTTCCTTACCTAACGTAAATCACACCCATAGGCCGATAATAAATTTAGCCATCAGTGTTCAGCCGTCAGTAGTTAGTCGATACCGCACGCTTACCGTTGGTGTGTGAGTTCGGCGTTAGGACTTTGTCGCAGATTATTTAAGAAGTTGTCATGCTGAGCCCCCGCAGCTTGTTTGCACAAGCAAACAGCGGGGGACGAAGCATCTGGCCTGCGCAGGGGATATTCCTCGTCCCGATAGGTCAGGACTCAGAATGACATTCACATTTACGTTGTGACAGAACATTGTTGTTTTCATCGACCAAATTATAACGCATTATGCTTGAGCTATTACAGAACTTTGAGCAGGCCGCGGGACGCCTCGCCCCGCTGGTCCTCATCATCCCTGGCTTAATAATGCTCTTAGCGGGCTTATTCATCTGGCTCGGCGGCCTGGGCCTCACACGGCTGCTCGCCGCCGTCACAGGCCTGGCCGCAGGCGCTATCTGTGGTTTCTTCTTTATCCGCCGCACCCTCGCCTCCGCAGCATTCCTGGCCACTGTCATGGCAGCAGTCGCCCTCATATTCGAAAGAATTTTCTTCATAATATTGACGACGGCATTGGCAGCCGCACTTACTTTCACCGTCTTTGCCGCCCCATACCTCGGAAATCCAAAAGAGCTATCAGCAGCAGCTCCCCGGCAGGTTACGCCCCAAACACCCGCCTTGAGCGCCGCTGAGACCACAGAAGTTATCAAAACCTACGTAGTAAATCTTGCCCGCGAAACAAAACAAGTTCGCTCACAGATGCCGTTCTATAGCTGGATAATCATCCCGGCCGTTGCAGCAATCGCCCTGGCCATCGGCTTCAAATCCTCACGTTTTGTCTCTGCTCTAAGCTGTGCATCAATGGGCACGATTCTTATCTTTGCCGCAATGATTCTGCTATTATTATATAAAGGCAGCGCACCCATAACCGGCATCTACCGTAAAACACCCTTTTACGGCTGCGCATTCGCCGTTATGGTGACCTTCGGTGTCATCGAGCAGTTACTACTTTTCAGACGTGAGAAAAAACTGCACCCTAAGAAAAAGAAAAAAACCATAGAGGAAATAGCTGATGAGCTGGAACAAACAAAACCACAAAGCTGGCGGGGCGCATAGACCCTGTAGCCAAGCACAGAGGAATAGATGATAAGAGGCGCAGAGCAGACAACTCATAGAACCAAGAAAGCAAAACTGTATGTTAAACGCCATACGCTGAACGCTCACTTACGAAAGGAGACCTAACAAATGGATTATCTCGTTATACTCGCACAGGCAGCCGAAGATACAACTCGTGAAGCCGCTACAATAGGACCCATCCCTGTCGGCACCTTCTGGAAATATGTTACCGAACTCGACCTCGTCTCAGCATTGACCTTTATCTCCTTCGGAACGGTGTGCCTGTTCTATGGCTGGCGCGTCTTCAAAATCCTGGTA
This sequence comes from uncultured Pirellulales bacterium, assembly GCA_964554425.1. Taxonomy (GTDB): domain Bacteria; phylum Planctomycetota; class Phycisphaerae; order Sedimentisphaerales; family Anaerobacaceae; genus CAYWXK01. The sequence continues at coordinate 21,723 of CAZKOQ010000009.1, forward strand.
ACGATATCCTTTGCACTCCTGGGACTGCTTCTGGGCGTCTGGGCAAATAAAGAGCTTATCGGCGGCGACGTTATATGGCTCGGCCTTATATCCGCAGTCCTGTTCGGAGTTATGTCCATCCCTCTTATGCGCTGGGGAGTAACGCTCCTCGGCGCCGCCGCAGGCGGAATCCTCACAGGCGGCGCCTGGCTCGCAATCGGACTGCCGGAACGATACGTCTGGGCTGGCGGCCTCGTCGGCGTTGTCGCCGGCGCTATGATATCTTTCGTCGTCTTCAAAATCGCCGTTATGCTCTTCACCGGCTTGGGCGGCAGCAGCTTAATAACCGTCGGCGCCCTGTCCATCCTTTACAAATATTTGGGACAAGTTGAAAAACTGGAGAATATGGTGTTTGACAAAAAATGGTTCTTACCCGCAATGATTTTGGGCCCAATGGCACTTGGAATTATCCTCCAGAATAAATTCATAAAAGGCGCAAAGGACTGGACGGTCTGAACCTCCGCCTCAGCCAAAAAACTCTTGACGCCAGCACGTCTCCTCTGATAGTATTTACTTCGGTAACAACAAATTTGCCGCACCCATTTTTTAAGGAGCTAAACAATGTGTAGGAGGACAACTCTACAAATCTTATCGGTGTTACTCTTTTTACTGGCAATCCTCCCCCCAGCCGCCGCAAAAATCATTTACGTTGACGCCGACTCCGCTGGCTCAAACACCGGCACAAGCTGGGAAAACGCCTACAATCACCTGCAGGATGCCCTTACAGATGCAACATCCTATCCGCAACCCACACCTCAACCAATTGAAATTCGCATCGCCGCAGGCATCTACAAACCAGACACAAGCTCCGAAAATCCAACCGGCACCGGCGACCGAACGGCGACGTTCCGCCCCGCCGACCGCCTGATTATTAAGGGCGGCTACGCCGGCGCAGGCGCTGCGGACCCCAACGCCAGAGACATTTCTAAATATGAAACCATTCTCAGCGGCGACCTCAACGGCGATGATGTCCCTGTTGCTGACCCCTGCGAACTGCTTAACAATCCCAACCGAGGAGACAATAGTTACCACGTCGTAACCGCTGAAAGCTGCGGCTCGGAAACCATCCTGGATGGCCTCACAATCACCGCCGGCAATGCAAACGGTGGCTGGCCAAGCGACAACTACAACGGCGGCGGAATACACCTCGGAAGCCCTACTATATCACACTGTAAAATCATCGCCAATTCTGCCATTGAAACCGGCGGCGGAATCAACTTCACAAGGAATTACTATAGTGGCTATTCCGGCGGCGGCAAAATACACAATAGCATTATCAGTAACAACGCAGCACCATCCGCCGGCGGCGCTTACGGCCCAATAGAAATGTCTAACTGCATCATCTCCAATAACAGGGCTACTCAATACGTCGGCGGCGGAATAGAAATATACACAGGCCAGCACGCCAAAATATCCGATTGCACCTTCCTCAACAACTCCGCTAAATTCGCCGGCGGCGCTTTTGCTATGTTCTCCTGCAGCCCAACTCTAATGCGATGCCGATTCGTCGGCAATTCCTCGGATTGCGACGGCGGCGCTATCTTCATAAACGGCTGCGATACCTGTATGGTCAGCTACCCCAACTTCTTCCACTGCACAATCGCCGGCAACTTGGCTAAAACAACCGGCGGCGGTATCTATAACACAGGCGCATCCGAATCCTATTTCACTAACTGCATTATTGTAGGAAACTCCGCAGGAGATTCCGGCGGTGCCGCCTTCGACGCTACCTGGTGGGGCTCCTATGCCGTTTCACTGATAAACTGCACCATCAGCCAAAACTTTGCCCAACGCTGCGGCGGACTACATTGCAACAACACCAGCTCCCTCCTCACCAACTCTATCCTCTGGGGCAATATCTCCAACGAATACTCAGGCGAGTCGGCTCAAATCTTTACTGAAGGCGTCGCAGAACCATACATCAATTACTGCTGCATCCAGGATTGGACAGGTAACCTCGGCGGCAGAAGAAACTTTGATGTTGACCCCTGCTTCGCAGCGCCAGGCGACTGGATTTCAAACGGCATCTGGCAGGATGGCGACTACCACCTCAAATCACAGGCAGGCAGATTTGACCCCAACACACTCATCTGGGTAATAGATGATGTAACCAGCTTGTGCATCGACGCAGGAGACCCCAGAAGCCCTATCGGCTATGAGCCGTATCCCAACGGCGGACGAATCAATATCGGCGCTTACGGCGGCACGACCGAGGCAAGCAAATCATATTTCGGCGTCCCACCTTGCGGCGTTTTCCTCGTAGGCGACCTCAACGGCGACTGCGCTGTTGACTTCAAAGACCTCGCCATTATGTCCCTGCACTGGCTCGACTCCTATCCGCCGCCCCAACCACCGCCAAAGCCGGACCAGACCTCGTTATAGTTACCAAGTTAAATATTTGAAATCGCCGGATTCATTTGCGCCCAAAAGCCCTGCACTGCCGGGTTATGCACAAGCTTTATTCACTTGCTTAGAAAAGACTTTTTAGGGCTTTTTACACCGGCTTGCGGGCTTATAACCGCTTTTTACGGCTTTCTTAAGGCATTTTTCTTGACAATAAGCCCTCTTTTGTGGTAACCTGAA